>CAMYCP010000053.1 GCA_947254385.1 uncultured Filifactor sp.
TATATAAAGATTATATATAATTCGACCGTCGTTTTTTTAATTTTTTTCGGCGTTTTGTTCTTTTTTACCGAAAAAAAGGATGTGTCGGATGTGGAAAAAAGGTCTCTTCAGCAAGCTCCAAAATTTGCTTTAAACGAAATTAAAGACGGCAGATTCGCAAAGGAAAGCGAAAATTTTTATTCGGATCAATTTCCTTTAAGAGACGCTTTTTTGGCAGTAAATAATGCTATAGAGCGTAGTTACGGCGCTTTTAAATTAAACGACGACGATATAACTTTTATAAGCACCGAGCGTTCGGAAGGTGGCGCGGGAGATATGCTTGTGCGTCAAAAAGGAAATCTGTCTTTTAATGATAAGGTCAAGATTTTTTCAGAAAATAACCGGACTCCTAAAAATCCTCTGGAAAATGAAAGTATTGAAGAAGATCAAAAATCAGGTGTAGTCATACGAAAAGATCAGGGCATGGAGGTTTTTTATTTTTCAAAAAAATTATCCAATCATTATGCCAATCTTTTAAATTCTTTTCAAAAATCTCTTCCAAATAATGTGCGTCTCTTCAATATACTGGTGCCGACCGCCATAGCGTTTTACGGTACCGATGAGCTTAAAACCGGTGCTCACTCCACGATTGATGCAATCAATGCGGCATATTCCGCCATGTCCGATAAAATAATCAAGGTTGATTCCTATACTTCGCTTTACAGGCATATGGACGAATATATCTATTTAAGAACCGATCACCATTGGAATGCCAGAGGTGCATATTATTCCTATGTATCTTTTTGTAAAGTTGCGGGATTAGAACCTACTTTGCTTGAGGATATGAGTATAAAACAACCGGGCGATACTTTTTTGGGTACGTTGTACTCAATGAGCGGTAAAAATCCTGCATTTAAGAAAAATCCGGATAAAGCCGAATTTATATTCCCCAAAAATTACGGTTCTGCAAAACAATATTGTTACAGCAATGAATTTTTATCAGATCCCATAAAAATTCCACTTTTAGATTTGGACGGCAAGGCAAAAAACCACTATATACGCTATAACGGCGGTGACTCTCCAGTAAGCGTTATAATCGGCGGTAAAAAAGGCGCCGGTTCGGTTCTCGTTATAAAAGAATCGTACGGCAACGCATTCTATCCGTTTTTAATGGATAATTATGAGAAGGTGTATGCAGTAGATCCCCGTTCGTTTAAAGGAAATATCATAAATTTCATAAATACTTATCATATAAAGGATGTCATAGTTTTAAATTATTCATTTACCATGGGTAACAAAAAATGGCTGAACGGTTTTGAAAATCTTTTTTAAAAAATTTTTTACACAAAAAAAACGGTTATTATATGCTTTTTAAAGCGCAATATCCAAAAAATTCAAAAATTTTTTAATTTTAACACTTGACTTTTTAAAATTCCGATTTATAATACAATACAAATTAAATTTCACATCAGACTACGAAGAAAAATAGTAAATTGTACGATTATTTCAGAGAGCAAACGGCAGGTGAAAGTTTGCAGATCATGCAGTTGAATCCGTTTCCGAGTCGGTTCGATGAACAACAGTATTCGACCCCGCTTAACCTCGTTATCGGTTCAAGAGACAGTCGCGAATTTTTTTAATTCGCCGCTAATTTGGGTGGTACCGCGAAGCATATTTAGCTCTCGCCCCTTTTTTCATACGAAAAAAAGGGCGGGGGCTTTTTTTATAGAAAAAATGCGCGCGATTTTTTCTACAAGAATTTTTTCTTTGCGGTTTAAAAATGATTAAAATTTCGATAACACGATTATTTTTTAATATATTTTATCAAATACGAGATATTTAACATTTTCGGATTATGATTAAACTTAAGGAGAAAACAATGAAACTTTTTATACCCGGCCCCGTCACCGTATCTGACAATGTACTTCAAAAAATGGCAGAACCTGTGATAGGACACCGTTCAAAAGATGCCTCGGCTTTACAGAAGCGCATCACGGAAAAAATGCAAAAACTTTGGAATACCGATGAAATGATACTGCTTTCAACTTCTTCCGGCAGCGGTCTTATGGAGGGAGCAATAAGGAGCTGCACGGCAAAAAAAGCCGCCGTGTTTTCAATAGGCGCTTTCGGCAAAAGATGGTATCAAATGGCGCAAAATAACGGTGTAGCGGCGGACATTTTTGAAGAAAATTTAGGGGACGTAACCAAAGCCGAACAGGTGGATGACGTGCTTAAAACCGGAAAATATGATCTTATCACGATAACGCACAACGAAACTTCCACGGGTGTTAAAAATCCGATATATGAAATCGCCGAGGCGGTAAAAAAATATCCGGACGTGGTTTTTTGTATAGATACGGTGAGTTCTACAGGCGGAACGGATATAGACGTAAATAAACTTGGAGCGGACGTGCTTTTAACTTCCAGCCAAAAATGTCTCGGACTTCCTCCCGGACTTGCAATATGTACATTCAGCAAAAAGGCCGCCGAACACGCCGAACACGTAAAAAACAGAGGATATTATCTGGATCTTCTAAATATATACAAATACATTTTTAAAAAAGATTATCAATATCCATCTACGCCGAGCATTTCTCATATGTTCGCCTTGGACTACAAACTGGATTTGATTTTAAATACCGAGGGTAAAGAAAATCGTTTTGCAAGGCACAAAATCCTCGCTGAAAAAGTGAGAAACTGGGCAAAAGAATATTTCGAACTCTTCCCTAAGGAAGAAAAAAACTCTTCCGATACGGTCACGGCAATAAAAAATATCCGAAATATCGACGTCAAAGATTTAAATGCGGAACTTAAAAAACGCGGTATGCAAATTTCAAACGGATACGGCGAATTAAAGGAAAAAACTTTCAGAATCGCCCATATGGCTGAAACCACGGTAGCGGATATAGATGAACTGCTGTTTAACATAAACGACATTTTAGGATTGAAATAAAAGGAGAATATTTATGAAGATACTTGCAAATGACGGCATCGCCAAGGGCGCCGCTGAAAATATAAAAAATAAAGGAATGTTTCTTACCGATGTTCACTACGACAAAAACGATTTAAATAAGGTTATAGGAGAATATGACGTACTTATAGTGCGTTCAGCAACAAAGGTTACAAAAGATGTAATAAAAGACGGTATAACGGGAAAACTTAAATATATAATAAGAGCGGGAGTCGGAGTTGACAATATCGACACGGAATACGCAAGAGAAAAAGGCGTTAAAGTATTCAATACCCCAAATGTTGCAACCAACGCGGTGGCCGAACTTATAATCGGAGAAATAATCGCTCTGGCACGTTTTGTGGGTGAGGCGGACATCACGACAAAAAACGGCGAATGGAACAAAAAACTCTACACGGGTACGGAAATTTGCGGAAGTACTCTCGGAATTGCAGGTTTTGGCAGAATAGGGATGAAGGTCGCCGAAAAAGCCGCACTACTTGGAATGAACGTCATATACTACGACATATATCCCAAAAAAGACTCACCCTATAAAAACGTAACTCTAACCGAACTTCTCAAAAACTCCGATTTTATTACAATGCATACCACGGCAACGGATAAACCTGTAATCGGTGAAGCGGAAATCAGTATCATGAAAGACGGCGCCTATGTCCTAAACGCCTCCAGAGGCAACGTGATAGATGAAAAAGCGCTCATTTGCGCACTAAATACCGGCAAAATAAAAGGTGTGGCAATAGACGTATTTAAAGATGAACCGCATCCTGACAAAGAACTTCTGGATCATCCGCACGTGATAGCAACTCCGCACATAGGCGCCGCTACAAAACAAGCACAAAACCGTATAGGAAAAGAGATTGTTCAAATATTACAAAAAATTGAGGCAGGTGAAATATGATAAACGTAACTGCATTTAAAGCGTTAATCCCTAATAAAAATCAAGTTGAACGCATAGTATGTTATCCGTACGACGTACTTAGCGACGACGAATGCCGCAAACTTGCTGAAGATCCGATTAATTTCGTACACGTAATACGTGCGGAAGTCGATTTTGACAAAAGTAAAAACCGATATTCAAAAGAAATATACGAAAAAAGCACCGAAAATCTAAAAAAAATGATACATGACGGTACGCTGAAATTTGATGAACAAAAAGCATATTATATTTATGAACAGGACTCCATACACGGCATACGCAAAGGAATAGTTGCACTAAACGACATCAAAGACTACAATGACAAGAAAATCAGACGCCACGAGCTGACCTTAACTGAAAAAGAAAATGACCGCATAGAACATTTTATTGCGTGTGACGCACATACCGAGCCGGTATTTTTGTTTTATGAAAAAAATGAAAATTTAACTTCCGCCGTAGAAAGGCTTACAAATACTCTAAAGCCGGAATATGATTTCACCACAATGGATAAAGTTCGCCACAAACTTTATAAAGTTACAAATACGGAAGATATAAATAAAATAACTGAATACTTCAGATCAACTGAAATGCTGTTTATTGCAGACGGTCACCATAGAAGCGCCGCCGCTGTAAAAGCGGGAATAATTAAAAGAAAAGCGGATAAAAATCCCGCTAAGGAATATGAAAAATATATGTCGGTGATTTTTCCCTCCGAAAGTCTTAAAATCATGCCGTACAACCGAATTGTCAAAAATTTGAACGGATACGAAATCGATGAGTTTTTAGAACTTGTATCCAAAAATTTCGAGATAACAAAAAGCAATAACCTTGATGAACCGACAAACAAGGGAATATTCAAACTGATAATAAATACAGGAAAATATAATTTTGAAAAAAACGACATCGACGCCTTGGATATTTACACCTTGCGCTTTAAATCGACTATAGCCGATCCAGTATCAAATCTTGATGTATCTATTTTACAAAACAATATTTTAGATCCGATACTGGCAATAAAAGACCCGAGAACTAATCCCGACATAGAATTTTACGGCGGAGAACATATGCTGAGTGATATTTTAAAACGCCTCTCTGAAGGCATGAAAGCGGCATTTCTCCTATATCCGACTCAAACGGAAGAAATAATAAAAGTAAGTAAACTTGATAAAATCATGCCCCCAAAATCCACATGGTTCGATCCGAAACTTATAAGCGGTTTATTCATACACATGATGTAATAAGAAATCGGCATAGTCGATATTTCTACCGATTATGCCGATAAATTCGGAAAATATAAAATTAAGTGCCTTACTTACTTTCAAGATACTTTTCGGCACATACGGCGGCAATCGCCCCGTCAGATGCGGCGGTTACAACCTGACGCACGTGTTTATGTCTGCAATCCCCTGCAATAAAAAGCCCCGGAATTTCAGTTTGCATATCTTCATCGGTTATGGCATAACCTGCATCATCCGTTTTTACAATATCCTTAAATAACTCATTTTGCGGGATATTACCTATAAATACGAACACGCCTATTGCTCCGTCCGAAGTTTTAAATTCTTCTTTTTCTCCGGTACGTGTATCCTCAATTACCAAACCTTGAAGTAGTCCCTCACCTTTAAGTTCGACAACCTTTTTCCAAGGCATAAAATTGATTTTGGGATTATTTTTCGCCTTTTCCATGGAATCCTTGTTGGCTCTGAAATAATCGCGGCGGTGTATTATATTGACTTTACGTGCAAATTTCGTAAGATACAGCGCCTCGGTTATTGCGCTGTCACCTCCTCCAAGTACATATACGTCCAGTCCTTCAAAAAATCCCGCATCGCAAGTGGCACAATATGACACTCCCCTGCCCACATATTTTTCCTCGTCTTTGCAACCTATTTTTCTGGGACTTACTCCGCTGGCAATGATTGCGGTTTTACTTTCATATGTCGCCTTTTCACCTTTAAAAATCTTGTTTTCGCCTGTAAGTTCAGCTGAAGTTATATTATCAAAAATTATCTCCACACCGAACGCTCGACACTGTTCGCTCATTCGTTCAATAAGACTTGCTCCGCTCGAATTTTCAGCGGAGCCCGGATAATTATCTATCTCGGGAGTAATTACTATCTGTCCGCCTTCCCTTTCTTTTTCTATAACCAGAGTCTTAAGTTTGGATCTGCCTGCATACAAAGCGGCTGAAAGCCCGGCGGGCCCTGCGCCTATTATTATAACATCATAAATTTGTCCCATGTCTTCTCCTTCTACTATTTTTTGACTTTAAATTACAACAGATTAATAATAATAATTTGCTTTTAAAAATGGAGTATACATATCTGATGCCGATTTCTTTTAAAAATTACATCATACACGTTTCAATTCCAAAGGTGTAATACTTTTTACCATATTTTTCAAATTTATTTATTGTTTTGTATTTTGACGTTCATATATAATTATCATACTACATTTCTTAATGCTTTTAAGTATAAAAATATCAAAACTTAAATCTAATTTTTCTATATTTTTATACAATTTATATAATTTTAAAGATAGTGTCAAGAAATCTTTGAACCTTTAGGTTCAAAGATGAATCGACACAGATAGTTTTTTTGTGGTATAATGTGTCGCAGCGGAAAACTAAACCTAAGTTTTCTATACTTATTGTATGGTAGGGCCTACCCGAATCAACGCTTGTGAACTTTACGTAAGACGAAAGAGTAATCTCTTATAGATTACGAAACGTAAGTCAGAGGATGAAGCAAGAAGCACCGAATCTTTAGATTCGTGTGTAGTTTACTTGTGAACTTATAACAAGCTATTGTTATATATACCTGAAAATCCGTTTTAAAAACAAAAAACACGCACAAAGTAAAGTGCGTGTTTTTTTATATTGCCATTTCAAATTTGAAATTAGGTTTTTGCGGTTCATAATTTTCCATTACGAAATCATCTATTTTAAATTTATAAAAATCGGTTTTTTCGGGTTTTATATAAAATTTGATATTCTCCGAATTTTTTTGTCCTGTTCTTTCAATCAACTCTTTTACATCTTTTACATGGCGGTCATATATATGCGCATTTTGCACGAAGTGGCAGAACACTCCGGGTTTTAAATTTACGGCACGACTTACCATCATCAAAAGCGCCGTGTACTGTATTTTATTTATAGCGTTCGCCACGGCGACATCTGAAGAACGTTGTATCAACGTCATATCCAAAAAACCGTCACGTGCATTCCAATGTGTTTCCATGGCACACGGAAACAAGCCGTCCGTTTCTTCAAAATCTTGATATTGATACAAATTTATAATATTTCTTCTGCCGTAAGGCATAGTTTTTAAGTCGTTTAAAAGCCTGTTCATGAGATCATAGCGCTTTACGGTAGCGCCGTAACGCCTCCCTATGGTACGTGTTTTATCAACTTCCCATTCGTTCCACCAATGTATACCGTATTTTTCTTCAAGTACGTCAAGCGACGATGTCTGATCCTGATATATCCAGAGTATCTCCTTAATTGCCGATTTCCACGCTACCGGACGCAGAGTAAGAAGTGGCAGTTCACCTTTGGACAAATCGTATTTTTCAACCACTTGATTTATAAAATAAGTATAAGACGGGGTACCGTCCGCATATTTCGGACGCACATTTTGGTTCAGCGTATTTGCACCGTTTTCTAAAATTTCTTTGCATAAAGTTTTAAAATTTGTATCCGCTTTTGTCATCACAATCTCCGTATCTCAATTCAACGCAAAAATAAATGGTTTTGCTAAAAAATAAGTTTTTGAAATTTTATAAAAAAGTGTTTCACATAAAGTTTCATAATAAATTGTAGTATCAGTTCTTGCTTTAGAATTTTTTGTAATACAAATTTATGATAAATTCCGCTTAAAACTTTATACTACATTCTTTAAAGGGCATCTTAAAAAAATTGATAAAAATAAAAAATGAAATTTATATATTGTAAAATCAATATTTTATTTTT
>CAMYCP010000054.1 GCA_947254385.1 uncultured Filifactor sp.
CTTTTTAAAATCTCCAATTTTTCTTCTATATTCTTAAGTTTATCGTCCTTTTTAAGCATTTCTATTTTTTCTTTGTCATCTTTTACAATTCTTTCTTCTTTTCTGAAGTCAAGTTCTTCAAAATTTTCATATTCCTTAAACAAGAAGATGTTTTTTAAAAGTTCTTCTATCGAGTTTTCTTCTTTTTCATATTTTTCCAAATGGTCAACGTGAGTTTTAAGTTTGTTTTCCATGTCGTTTAAGTCCTGTTTAAGATTGTCGATTTTTTGCCTGTTGGAAAATCCCAATACATAATTACTTCTCTTGCCGATTGCTTGTCTATCGTCTTTTTCGTGACGTAAACCTTGTTTTATCTGCCCTTCTTTGGTGATTGCCCTTTCAGATTGTCTGAATTCTTCGATGGTTTCGGCACATATATGCGAAAATCGGCGGTTTGTTTCTTTTTTAATATAAGATGTGAATATTGTATCTTCCTTAATTGTTATTTTGGATATTACGGTATTTTTTCCGGTCGCTTTTTCATCGCCCTTTATGTTTTTCGGGACCTTATAGTATACAAGTTTACCGTTTAAATCACATCTGTTTACATATCCCGACACTTTGTCATAATTTTCTTCGCCAACCAGCATGGAGAGGGCAAATGAGTGCATAAGCCTTTCTATCGCTCCTTCCCATTCGCTCTCTTGAATTTTCACTTCTATAAGTTCCCCGATGAACGGGAGATCATTTGCGGAAATTCCGGTTATACTGCACATCTGTTCACGTATTTTTATAAGGCTTGAGGGAATATTTGATTTACGTGAAAGTAGTGATTTTATTTCAGTATTGATTTTATTCGTTTCATTCTCCGTGTTTTTTATGATGAATTCTTCGTCACGAATTTTGTTTTTGATTTCAATTTTTTTTTCTTTGTTTTCTTCTTCCGTGAGAGAAATATACTCAAGGTTTTTATTAAAAATTTCCAAAGACTCCGCTTTTACTCTGCCAAGTTTTCCCGCAAGTGCGTTATATTTTTGCAGACGAATTTTTTTCTCCTGTATTTTCGCCGCCAGTGTTTCGATTTCTCTCTTTAAGTTTTCTATTTTTCCCCCGCCGGTTTGGTATATTATACGTGTGAGGTCGTCTATTTCTTTTTCTTTCAAACTTTCATCTTTTTCAGAAACTGCAAGATTTTGTTCGGCTTTTTTTAAATTCAACGACAACTCTTCGGCTTTTTTTTGTAAAATTCGGTCTTTTTTTCCCGCAACCCATACGTTCAAACTTTCCTTTGCGAATTTTATTTTGTTTTCTTCATCCGAATATTTTTCGTAAATTTTACCTTTTTCCGATATCGGCTTTAAAATTTTTATCATCTCTTCCGCAGTCAATATTGCATTGTAAGCATTGCTAAGGCTTGAGTAAAGTTCTAAAAGATTTTTGATGTGTTCGCCTATGTCGTTTTTTTCCAATATGCTGTCTTTTACAAACGAATTTATTGAGCTTATTTTTTTCATTGAAATTGTTTGATTGAAAATGTTTATTGCGTTGTCGTTTAATTGCCCCATGAGTTTTTTAAATTTTAAGGAGTATTGTCTGTATGTGTCAAAGGTATATGCACCTTTTTGTTCCAGAGTTTTTTTAAAAGAGCCTATACTTTTTGATATGTTGAAATCTTCGATTATTGAAAGTTCTTTTTTAGATACGACAAACAGTTTTTTTAATGTCGACGCATCCGTAAAATAAAAGAGTATTGCAAGCGTTACACTTATGTGTTTTTCATAGTTGTGAAATACCCCCAAAATTACGGAATACGACTTGTAATCACGCAGAGCCTCCGCTCCGGTGTCGCTTTTTTTGCCGTAATAACCCAGCACGTATGATACTTCCGTACGTTCCCGTGCCGACGCATCGGCAGCTTTGTTGTACGTTCTCTTGGAGGCGTTCACTAAAAGTGTGGACAGTGCATCCACCACCGTCGATTTACCGGAGCCGGATTCTCCCGTCAAAAGCGAGTTTTTGCCGTCCGGAAAATATTCATACGTGCCGTTAAACGTGCCCCAATTATGTATTTGTAGTGATTTTAACCGTATTCCCGTTTTTTCTTTTAAATCAAGCTCATTCATCGTCGTTTCCTTTGGCATAATCAATGTATTTTTTTAGTCTCACGTTGTATTCGGATACCGTTTCGGCATCTACATAACTTTTAATTATGTTTTGAATTTCAAATTCGTCGCCACTTTTTAAACGGCGTAAAAATCCAAGTTTTTCAATATTATTTATCGCCGTTCTGATTTTTTTTTGAAGTTTTATTTCATCCGAGCTCTGCGCAAAATACGGTGTCATTTTAGCTATTATTTCATCTTCCGATACGGTTTTCATGTCGTCAAATTCATTTTCTTCCTTATATATGAGTTCTTTTCTGAGTATCATCAGCAAAAAGCTAGTCACAAAATCAAGTTGCCTCTTAATTACAAGTTTTATAGGGGCATCTTCTTCGTTTTCATATGTCTTGCTTTTAAGGTACGCATAACCGTCCGTCGTGTCAAATATCAATCTTAATCCTATTTTGGAAAGATAATCTTCAATTTCCGCACGGTTTTCCGATACGATGTTCCATACGGCGGGGCGGTCTTTGCGGTTTAATATGCCTTTAAGCAGGTAAATGATTGCATTTGATATGTCTCTTTCACTTTTATCCATAGAATTTTTCACCTTGTAAATATTATTTTGGGTATCCGTGCGGATACATACTTGCCGTCATCTCTTTTCCACATTACGGTTTCTTCCGAATTGCTTGATATTTGGGGGATTTTAAGCATGAAATAGGTAAGAAGTTCCTCCAGACCGTATTGTAAAGGATATTTTTTGATTACTTCGCCCAAGGTTATTTGTTCGTACGCATTAAGCAAGTATTTTATGTTTTTTTCGAGGAGGTTTTTATCTACCGCCGTATATTTATAAAGTACGGACATATCCACTTCACGGGTGTCATATTGAGGCGGGGTGCTTGTGTCTATTTTAAGCGGAACTTTAAAAAGCGGTCTGTTAAACACGAGGTTTATGTCAAGTGACGTGTCATCAATTTCAAAAAAATTGCCTTTCGGAAAATCACCCTGAAGTGATAAAACATTTTTTTCGATATTTTTTATTGCGGAGTTTATTTGAGTATCTTCCGCCTTCCTGTTATCGTCCACATAACGACTTAAATCCTCCGCCATTATTTTTATTATTCTATTTACTCTTATATTTCCTTCCAGCCAATTTAACAGTATGTCATCCTTGTTTTGGCGTTTGCCGATTTTTCTTATGCAAGTCAAATTTTGGGCGTAATTGAAAAGTTCATCCAAGTGAGTTTTAGAATTGTAAGAAGTTAAAAGATCCAAAAAGCCTTTAAAACTTCTGCCTTGCTCCGTCTCCATAACTTCTTTTTCACTATCGAAGTAATTTTCCACGAGATTGCCTTTGCCCCCTTGCCACGTGGCAAATTTTTCACGAAAATTTCTATGCATATCTCTGAAATTTTGTTCCAGTTCTCTAAAATCCGATGAGATTTCTCCCGCAATCTTTAAGGTTTGCAAAAAATTTTCTTTTATTTTACCATCTTCCCATACGGATATTTCTCCGGATTTCACCTTATTAATTTCATTTTCGATGTCGGCTTTACGTTTAAGCAAATCTTTGAGCCGTTCATCGGGATCCGCCTCACTTTGACGTTTTATTTCTTCAAGTATGTTGAATACTATCATTAGTTTGGATTCTGTGCCTATAAAGGTTTCAGCTTTTAAGCCGAGTATGTATTCTATCGCTTTTTGTGCTTTGAGTGTAAGATCTGTATATACAGTGTCATCTTTTTTGTCGACGGGGCGAAACCGCCTTATGTACCCGTATTCTTCACTTGACCATGAAGTTATATAGTCATACGGCGTCTTTTTGGTGTCGTCAAATTCTTCAAGACTTTCCATATACGATTCTAAATGTGATATGAGTTCATCCTCCGGAATTTCTCTTTTGTATTCTTCCATAAATTCACGATACAGAAAAGAAATTACAAACGGCGCATTGTTTGCGGTCAAAAGTCGCCACGATACATTGTTTTGTCTTAAAGCGGACAAATTGTAATACGACATATGATCATTCATAAAGTCGATTCGGTTGCGAAAACCCGCTTACTTTAGCGGATAAAAAAGCAACCCTCCCCCTCTCTGATATTATGTATATCTTTGATGCAAAAGAAACAAGCTCTCTTTGAGATTATGTATATTTTTGATGATACTTAATCTTACGTGTTTTATGTATTCTTTATTATAGTACAAAAACGATTTTATTAAAACGCATAAACCCCCTTAACTTCGTATGTAAACGAAATTAAGGGGGTTTATTTTTAATTTACCGTACAAAATTTAACTTCGGCGGTAAAAAGATCCGCATCCGTAAATATGGTGAGTTTTCCTCCTTCAAGTTCCGCAAGGCTTTGCGCTATTGCAAGTCCCAAGCCTGAACCTTCCTCCGTTCTGGATTTATCTCCTCTTACAAAACGTTGGCTTATTTCTTCGGTGTCAAAATTCATTTCATATGCGGATATATTTTTAAAACTGAATGTTATGCGGTCAAGTTCTTTTTTTGCGCTGATATATACACGTGTATTTTTAAGACTATATTTTATTATGTTGTCGATAAGATTTGAGAATATTCGATAAGTTTGTTTGCCGTCAAGACAGCAGGTTATTTTTTCTTCGGGAAAGTCGGTTTTAAATATCAAATTTGAATTTTCGATTTTTTCCGTCATTTCTTCCATTGTCTGTTTTAAAAGTATTATGGGATCAAGGTTTTCCAAGTTCAAATTTATATTGCCGCTGCTTGCCTTGCTCGCTTCAAACAGATCTTCTATCAACGATTTTAAGCGTTCGCTTTTGTCGTATATGATTTTTGCGTACTCTTTCTGTTTTTCAGGTTCATTCGAGTTATACAAAAGATCGGAATATGTTATGACCGAGGTGAGCGGAGTTTTAAGGTCGTGGGATACGTTGGTTATAAGTTCGGTTTTGAAATTTCGGCTTTTTATTTCTTTTTGAACCGCACTCTCAAATCCGTTTCTGATGTTGCTGATATTTCCAGCTATGGCGTTAAAAATTCCGTAATCGGCTTTCATTTTTATGTCGAGGTTGCCTTTCGCCATTTCCGTCGTGTCCTCCTCCAGAAGTTTAATGTAATTACGTATTTTGTTAAATGCAAGAAACAAGGTACAAAAGATTATACAACCTAAAATAAAAATTATCGCCCTCGAAAAATATCGGATTACTATATAATACAAGCCGCAACTTATCCCAAGGATAATAAATGCTTTTATTGTAAAGTCATCGTTGTATATATTGGAGGATATTAATAGATTATAAAGTGTTCTAAACGGAAAAGTTATGAATCTTATTATAAGCGATTTTTTGAACAAACCGTTCCATATCCCGACTTCATGAATGTTTTTAAAGTCCGTTACCGTAAGATACAACAAAAGCAAGCCGAAGAATGCGCTAAACAGTGCAGGGAGAATATATACAAGAAAACTGTGCGCCCCGATTAACATGAAGAGTACTTCGCTCTTGTTGTTGACCAGATAGACCGTACCGAGCAAAAACGACATGAATACGAACAGACCGTACAACATAAATATAATCATTTTAAATTCCAAGGCTATGTTGCCGTAGGTTCTTACAAGTGTCGAATTTTGCTGAACTTCAAATTTATCTGAAAGCGCTTTTATCAAAGTAAAAATCATGGCTATTAAAACTATCATAAAAAATACCGCCATGCGTTTTTCAAAGTCATAGTAATCTCTTTCGCCGAATATACTTAGAAATTTTGAGTCCGACGCATTTGCGGCGCTTATTTTAAAGACCGCTTTTATTTTTAGAGGCTCCGCCGCAACATATGCCGCATAATTCGCTTTCAGCCGATTTACCTTATCTATGTTTTCATTTTGTAATTTTACAAATTCATCCGGGAGTTTTTCAGAATTTGTGTATTTGTAGGCGGGTAGGAGAAAATCCCGCTCTCTTATGCCTGACGTGTCGCTTTTTATCTTTGATGCGTCATAGGAATTATATCCCAAACTTTTCAGTATGTTTTTAGGATCTTTGTACAGTCCGTATTTATTGAGTTCGTTTCCCGAAACGTCGAGCATTTTATATCCGTCTGTCGATGAGTATACCAGATCCAGACCGTTTTCTTTGCTGAGATAAAACAGAGCGTTCTCTTTTTTTTCTTCCGTCGAAGCCATGAAAAAATCATCGGCGATTTTTTTAGCCGCATCTGAAACTTTTTCATTGCAATGAAGTCTGTTTACCTCATAACTTTGGCCGATTGTCCCCGTCATTTCCATATACAAAAAATCATCCGTGTCCGGTTTTATTTTATCCGAACCGGCTATGAGTTTGTTATTTTTTGCATCGGTTATGTTAAACGAATACACCTTGCCGGTAAGCGGTTCTAAATGCTGTTTTATCTCGGGCACGCCCTTTTGCACTTCATATGTGAGCGCCAAATTCTTAACGTCCATAAACGGTTGGTACCCTTCCTGAATTATTTTGTCGGAAAACGTGTCGTAGATTGTCCTCTTAATTAAAGCCTGTTGTGCGGCGAAATTTACAAGAGAAGTTACTACCGCCGTTATGGCGAGGGTAAGTAAGAGCCGCTTTAAAAATGAGTTTTTTTCAATATTCTTTTTCATATCGAGCCTTTCTTTTTTAATACTTTAATGTACATTTAAAAATGCAGTATTGAAATTTATCATAATTGCGCATGGAAAAATTAAAGTAAAAATTGATACTGTCCTTAATAATGTAAATCGTTAAACCTTCCAAAAATTCACCGACAGATGGCGAACAATAAATGAATGAGTATGAATACAGTCTTTTTACATACTTTTTAAGTTTTAGAAAATGTTTTGTTATCGTCGATTTTAAGACAGAATTTGTAGCCGATGCCCCATACTACCTTGATATATTCAGGATTTTTAGGGTTCACTTCTATTTTTTCCCTGATGCGGCGTATATGGACGGTTACGGTCTCGGGATTTATTGCCGGCTCTTTCCATACATTTTCGTAAATTTCATCTATCGAAAAAACTCTGTTGGGATTACTCATCAAAAGAGAAAGTATCTTGTATTCAAGCGGGGTTATCTTGATATCTTCCCCGTCGACACTCACCTGTCCGGTCATCTTATTTAAAAATACGCCCCCTATTCTTATAGAATTTGCACCGCTTTCCGCTTTTAAAGAACCGTATCTGGTGTAGCGCCTTATGTTGGAATTTACGCGTGCTATAAGTTCCATAGGGTTGAAAGGCTTGGTTATGTAGTCGTCGGCACCTATATTAAGCCCTGCAATTTTGTCACTTTCTTCGGATTTTGCCGAAAGCATTATGACCGGCACAACACTCACCTTTCTAATCTCTTCCACGGCTTTGCTGCCGTCCATTATCGGCATCATTATATCCATTATCAGTAAATCCACATCATTTTCTCTGAAAATCCTGATTGCCTCCTCTCCGTTGTAGGCGAGAAGTACATTATAATTTACACTCTCAAGATAAACCTGTATTGCACGTGCTATTTCCTTGTCGTCATCCGCGACTAAAATTGTATATCTCATATTCTCCTCCGTGACTATATATTAACACCTTATTCTTACAAAACACACATCAAAATTCTTAAGAATTTATTAAGAATTTATTAAGAATTTTTATTCACACCCCCGTAAAGTTATTCACAATTTCTTGTGGATAACTTTGGGAAATTTGGGAAAACATATAATGAAAACAGGTTCGTTT
>CAMYCP010000055.1 GCA_947254385.1 uncultured Filifactor sp.
GAGTATTACAGAAAATCAAAGAAATCTGCAAAAACTTCATTCGAAAAAATAAAATATTGATTTTACAATGTATAAAATTTTATTTTTTCGATTTTAAATTTTTTTTAAATCTCCTCAAGTGATATTTTCAATTTTTCTTGATTATATAATCATACAACAAAGGGTCTTTATTTATGGCAATTATAAGGTATAATACCGTAAAACCGGATAATATTATAATTATCATCAAGTTTCTCTTTTTTTCGTCAATATTTACATTCCTGCAGGTTTTCAAAATTGAAAAAGATACAACGACAGTGTATATTGTGAGCAAGATTGCGGATAATGAATATATATGAGGATATGACGGGAAAAAAGTAAATGTGACTACAAAAGAAGCCGCCATTACAAGTGAAAAATATTTTATAACATTCGTTTCAAGTTGATTTTGTGTTTTTTTTGAATTTATTTTTTCTTTTTTTACACCGCGTTTCTTTTTTTTCATCATAACCCTTCCGTAAAAATTTTATTATTTTTTAAAGAACATTTGAATATATCCCATGACGAAAATAAACAGGACTATTGCGGGCAAACCGTAAAATATATATTTTTTGGCAAAAGTCGGAAATTTCATTCCTTCTCCGATATTTGCCTCTTTCAGAAAGTTTTCCCAGCCCCAGCCGTATTTTCTCGTACAGAACATAAGGTATATAAGCGAGCCTAACGGTAAAACATTGTTGCTCACTATAAAATCTTCCAAATCCATTATGCCCGTGCCTTCGCCTAAAGGATGAATACCGCTTAAGACGTTGAAACCTAATATGCAAGGTATTGAAAAGATTGTTATAATTATTAAATTAAAAATAACTGATTTTTTTCTATCCCAATCCCACAAATCCATACACGATGCAATCAGATTTTCAAATACGGCTATAACTGTGGAAAATGCGGCGAATGTCATGAACAGGAAAAACAATGTTCCCCATATTCTGCCGGCGGACATGGAGTTAAATATATTTGGAAGTGTTATGAATACTAAAGACGGCCCGGAACCGGTTTCAATTCCGAATGAATATGCGGAAGGAAATATAATCAGCCCCGACATCAACGCCACCAGAGTATCCAACAAAGTGATGCTTACAGCCTCTCCCGTAAGTGCGCGTTCTTTACCTATATAACTTCCGAAAATCGCTATTGCGCCCATGCCTATGCTCAGAGTAAAAAATGCTTGCCCCATAGCGGCAAATATAGCTTTGCCCGCTCCGTTTTCAATCATTTTTGAAAAATCAGGTTTCAAATAAAATTCCAAACCCTCTTTGGCGTTAGGCAAAGTAACCGCCCTTATAACCAATACTATCATTATAAAAAACAAACTCGACATCATTACTTTGGTTATTTTTTCCACTCCGTTTCTAAGCCCCATGGAACATATAAGCAGGCAAATAACCACGGTCAGAACCATCCAAAATAACATCAGCACGGGTTTTTGCGTCATAACGACAAATTCGTTCGCCACCTGTTCGGCGTTTAGTCCGACAAAGTCGCCCCTAAGCATTTTAAAAAAATAATAAGACATCCAGCCGGATATGGTTGTATAAAACATCATGAGAATATAATTTCCAATTGTCGCAATAGGTCCGTAAATATGCCACTTGGTACCTTTCGGTTCAAGTACGTTAAAAGACTTAACGGCGCTCTTCCTGCTGGCTCTGCCCACCGAAAGTTCCATAGTCATGATCGGAAGTCCCATTATAACCAAAAAGAGTATATATATGAGAACAAAGGCGGCGCCACCATATAATCCTGTGATGTACGGAAATCGCCATACATTACCCAAGCCTATGGCACAACCGGCAGAAATTAAAATAAAACCCAGCCTTGAAGAAAACGTTTCTCTGTTACCCATAAATCCTCCTTCCCATTCATAAATGGAACATAAATTAATGCGGCGTGAATATTAACGTCGTCTACAAAAAAATTTATCCCATTATCTCACAAAATAAACGTATATGCAATTTAAAAATTCAGAAATTTTAAAATTTTTATTGTTGAAAAAGTATCTATGTAAAAATGTAAAGAATATAAAAAATACGAAAATGGCTAAATTCAACAAAACAAAAGGTTGAAATTTAGCCATTTAACTTTAAAGTTTAATTAAAAATCCGCTTATTTTCTAACTACATAAGACATCTTAAAAATTGATAAAAATCAAAAAACAAAATTTTATACATTCTAAACTCAATGTTTTATTTTTTGAAAATAAGGTTTGTAGAAGTTTCCATAAATGATTTATTTTATGGGGTTATAATTTTATTTTGCCTGCCATTTTTCACCGAATCGGCGTTCATACTCTTCGGCAAGTTCGGCTCTAAAATCCGGGTGTGCTATAGCTATAAGGCGTGACGCTCTTTCTCTTAAACTTCTGCCTTTAAGTTGTGCTATGCCGTATTCGGTTATTATATAGTCAACATCGTTTATGGATGTGGTAACCGATGAACCTTCGGTTATAAACGGCACTATTTTGGATGCTTTTCCTTTTACGGTGGAAGGCATGGCGATTATGTTTCTCCCGCCTTTACTCCATGCGGCTCCTCTTACGAAGTCAACTTGTCCGCCTACTCCGCTGAACTGTCTTAATCCTATTGAACCCGACACGACCTGTCCCAGAAGGTCTACCTGCATACACGAGTTTATACACACCATGTTGTCATTTTGAGATATTACGCGCGGATCGTTTACATAGTCGACCGGATACATTTCAAATGCGGGGTTGTCATCTACGAAATCGTAAAATTCTTTAGAACCCATCAAAAATGTTACCACGACTCTTCTATTATGGAAATTTTTAGCTTTATTATTGATAACTCCGGCTTTCATGAGGTGCATTACCCCGTCGGAAATCATTTCGGAGTGGATTCCCAAATCTTTTTTGTCGGTCAAAAATTGAAGTACTGCATCCGGAATAGCGCCGATTCCAAGTTGCAGGCAATCTCCGTCTTTAATTAAGGAGGCGCAATATTTACCGATATTTTTTTCAACTTCCGTTATTTTCGGAGCGGGAAGCTGCAAGAGTTCTTCATCATGTTCCACGATATAATCTATGTCGGATACGTGAATGAACGTATCGCCGTGAGTACGCGGCATTTTTGAATTTACTTGAGCAATTACAAGCTTTGCATTTTCAGCTATTGCCTTGGTAAAGTCTATAGATACTCCGAAACTGCAATATCCGTGTTTGTCGGGTTTGCTTACGGTGACAAGTGCCACATCACCTTTTAAAGTGCCCTTTGTATATGTTTTGGGCGCTTCAAAAAAGAAACACGGAGTAAAATCTCCCTCATTTCTTTCTACGGCTTTACGTGTAGTTGCACCCAAAAACATCGAGTTCAGGCGCATATGTTCACTCAAACCTTCAGCCGCATACGGTGCTTCGCCGGGTACCATGGAACACATTTCAAGTCCTTTGAAATTATCTTTCAGACGCACCATTTCACGCAAAAGATACGACGGTTCACTCATGGCGTGCCCTATTATCACACGTGAATTATCTTCAATGTGCTTTAGAGCTTCTTCGGAACTTACGGTTTTTTCTTTATAGATTTCCTGCCAAGTCACTAAAATCCCTCCAACTTAAAAATTTTATTTTTATAGATTTCCTTTATGTTTTACCCTGAAAAAACTTTTTAAATCCGATATAAAAATTTTGATATACGGGATTTTTGTAAACTTGCTTTTAAAATTTTACGAGCTATTCGGATTTTATTTCCGTCCAGATACGGTCATATTCTTCGGTAAAATCTCCCAGGTCTTTAAATACTTCGCCGAGTTCTTCCATGGACTGTTTAGGATAAAGGTAGGGATTTGACGTTTCTTC
This sequence comes from uncultured Filifactor sp., assembly GCA_947254385.1. Taxonomy (GTDB): domain Bacteria; phylum Bacillota; class Clostridia; order Peptostreptococcales; family Filifactoraceae; genus CAMYCP01. The sequence goes on from CAMYCP010000055.1 coordinate 3,854, forward strand.
TTCCGAGAGGTATTCAAGCGCCGCCTTATTAGGTGTGGAATATTTGATATAGTCGCTATTTTCAGCTGAAATTTCAGGATCAAGCATGAAATTTATAAATTCCGCCGCTTCTTTTTTGTGTTCGGAATCTTTAGGTATGCTTATCGTATCAAACCACAGATTTGTACCTTCTTTGGGTATTGCATAGGCAAGATCGGGGTTTTCGGACATCAGATACATCGCATCTCCCGACCACGTAACGGCAAATGCCAATTCTCCCGAAACCATGGAGTTTTTATAGTTGTCGACTTCGTAAGATCTTACCAGCGGTTTTTGTTTGATAAGTTCCGTTTTCGCCTGTTCAAGTTCGACTTTATCGGTGGTGTTTATTGAATATCCAAGTTTTAACAACGCAACGGCGATTGTATCACGTGAGGAATCGAGCATGACTATATCGCCTTTATATTTTTCATTCCAAAGGATGCTCCAGCTGTCCACGGGATCGGACACTTTGGTTTTATTGTAAACTATACCTAAAGTTCCCCAAAGATACGGCACGGAATATTTGCCGTCGGGATCGTAAGACAGATTTTTAAATCGATCGTCTATATTTTTGTAGTTGGGTATTGCCGAGTAGTCTATTTGCGAAAGCAGATCGTTATTTTTCATGTATTCCACCATATATTCAGACGGAAATATTATATCATAATGCGTTGCTCCGGCTTGAACTTTAGCAAGCATTTCTTCGTTGGTTGCATACTCTTCATAGTTTACTTTTATGCCGGTTTTTTCGGTAAATTTATCAATTATTTCAGGAGCTATATAGTCTCCCCAGTTGTATACGTTGAGCGTGACGCTTTTTTCATCCGATGTGTTCGCTACACACCCTGAAAAAATTAATATACACAAACTCAAAACAACAAATACGATTTTCTTTTTCACTTTAATATTCCTCCATATTGAGCATTTTAGATTTCTTGAGATTTTTTAATTTTTCTTCTCTATAAGTTTTAAATTGAGAAATACCCACCACAATCACGGTTATGATGAACAATATCGTGGAGAGGGCATTTATTTTGGGACTTACGCCGCGTTTTGTCATAGAATAAATTTTTATCGAAAGTGTCGCAACTCCTGAACCTGTAGTAAAGAAACTTACTATAAAATCATCCAGCGACATCGTGAGAGAAAGCATAAAACCGGTCAAAATTCCCGGCATAAGCTCAGGGAGCAGTACCTTAAAAAACGCCTGAGTATGTGTTGCGCCCAAATCGAGCGCCGCCTCTTCAAGGTTGGGATCAAGCTGGCTGAGTTTCGGAAGTACCGCAAATATCACATACGGCACGTTAAATGTTATATGCGCCAAAATCAAAGTTACATACCCGAGTTTTATATGACAGAGTACAAACAATGAAAGCAGAGAAACCCCTATCACGATATCCGGATTTACCATCGGGATATAAGTTAAATCCAAAAGCAGTTTTTTATATCCGGAATTCATTTTAAAAAGCGCTACCGCCGTGACCGTACCTATAATTACGGCAAGAAATGCTGAAATTAAAGCCACAATCAATGTTGTGTATACGGAATCCAGAATGCTTTTATCCTTAAAAAGCTCGTCGTACCATTTTAATGTAAAACCCACCCAATTGCCTTTATACTTGGAATTGTTGAAAGAAAAGACCATCATCACGAATATCGGAATATATAAAAACAGATATATCAAAAACGAATATATACCGGCAAAAATGGAGGATATTTTTTTCTTTTGTTTTACCATAAGCCGTTACTCCCGTCTTTAGAACCGTTTTTTGCAAAATACCCCATAGTTACTATTATAAGCAGCAACATTATCACGGATATCGCCGACCCGAATTGCCAGTTGCGTGCCGTACGGAACTGATTTTCAATCAAATTGCCGAGCAATATCGTATGTGAGCCGCCGAGAAGGTCTGAAATTACAAAAGTTGATACGGCAGGCATGAACACCATATAAAATCCCGTACCGACTCCTGGCAAACTCAAGGGAAATATAACTTTTGTAAAAACTTTTAAATTGTCCGCACCTAAATCACGTGCCGCCTCAATAAGACTTTTGTCCATTTTAAGCATAACGGAATAAATAGGCAGCACCATAAACGGTAAAAAATTATATACCATACCCATCACAACCGCACCGTTGTTGTACAGAAGTTTGAGCGGTTCTGAAATCAAGCCGAGCTTAATCAATATTTCATTAATCAGCCCCTGTTCTCTTAAAAGCCCCATCCATGCATAAGTTCTGAGCAAAAAATTCGTCCACAGAGGTAAAATGAAAAGTAACGCCATAATATTGCGCTTGTTTTTCGGAGCTTTTGCCATTATATATGCCATGGGGTAGCCTATAAAAAAACAAACTACAGTACTTATAAACGCAAGCACGAGAGACCTTACAAATACATTTATATAAAGCGGATCAAAAAATTTTTTATAATTATCCAACGTAAATTTAAACGATATGGTGCCTAAACTTGTCTTTTCGGTAAAAGAATACAGGACTATTATAAAAAGCGGCACTATCGTAAACAGAACAATCCAAAATACGTACGGATATACAAGCGGATTTTTCTTTTTCAATTTTTATCGCCTTTCTTCATTATATGGAATCCTTCGGGTAAAACACGCATTCCCACGTTACTGCCGACAGTTGCGTTATGTATTGTCTGTATTACCCATTCACGATTATTTTTTTCTTCCGCAACTATTATTTCAAAATGCACACCCTTAAACACTATATCCGTTATCACGCCGTTGATTAAATTTTCAGCAGGCTTTTCAAATATAATATCTTCCGGACGTATAACCACATCGACCGGAGAATTTTTATCAAAACCCTTATCCACACACTCAAACTTTTTACCGGAAATTTCTATTACAAAATCATCTATCATAACACCTTCCAAAATATTACTCTCACCTATAAAATCCGCAACAAACCTGTTTTCGGGTTCATTATACACATCTTCGGGAGTCCCGATTTGCTGAACTATACCGTCGTTCATCACAACAATCCGGTTTGACATGGTAAGAGCCTCTTCCTGATCGTGAGTTACGTACACGAAAGTTATCCCGAGTTCCTGCTGCATGGTGATAAGTTCGTATTGCATATCCTGTCTGAGCTTAAGATCAAGCGCACCCAAAGGTTCGTCGAGCAAAAGCACCTTAGGCTCATTTACCAACGCTCTGGCTATAGCTATCCGTTGTTGTTGTCCTCCGGATAAGGAATGTATGTCACGATTTTCAAAATCGTTTAAATTTACAAGTTTTAACATACGCTTTACTTTTTTGTCTATCGTATCTTTATCCATTTTCTTTATATTCAAGCCGAAAGCTATATTTTCATATACATTCATATGCGGGAACAATGCATATTTTTGAAATACGGTGTTGACGTGTCTTTTATATGCGGGTACGTCCGCCATATTTTTGCCGTCTATAAAAAGATCTCCCGAAGTCTGTTCGGTAAAACCGCCTATGATTCTCAAAGTAGTAGTTTTGCCACAACCGGAAGGTCCTAAAAGTGTCACGAATTCTTTTTCTTTTATATTTAAATTCAAATCTTTAAGTACACGCTTATTATCTTCAAACACCTTATTTATATTTACAAGTTCTATTATATTCCCGCTCAATTTAAAACCTCCCGTCGATTTTGAAAATTTCTGAAAAATCTATGTGGTAAACTTTAAGTTTACAATGAATAAACATCAATCAGTATTTTAATTAATAAATATAAAATTGTCAATATATTGAATTTGAAAATTTTTAAATAAAAAAACGCCGATAAAATTTGATTTCAAAAATCAAATTTATCGGCATAAGTATCCAAAAATCGCATCTTATAATCGTTAATTAAGATTGTCAATACTTTTTACATTTTTTTACAAT
>CAMYCP010000056.1 GCA_947254385.1 uncultured Filifactor sp.
ATACAAGTGAAACATTAAATCTAAAAAATTAATAAGAAGTTGAAACATGGTTTGTAAATACCTAAGAAACAGAATATTTTTAACAATTTTACTAAATTATACTGACTTTGCCTTCATAAATATATCCTTTTACAGGGTCTACAGTTATATAATCGCCATCTTTTATTTTTTTTGTTGCGCTTTTGGCTCCGGTTATTACAACTTTATTTGATATAAATGCAGAGATAAAAGACATTTCATTTTTTAAGTCTTCTTCAATTATAACACATGACGCTTTAGAAATATATTCAGTATATTCAGGTAAAATATCCGATATTACAAGTATATTGCCGGTTTCAAAATTTTCAATACTCGAGGCTTTACCTATTATAGTTTTATGACCGTAACCTATTCCATGAGATAGTATTTTTGAGACAACATGAACTTTTATTATGTTGGTGCTGCCACTTTCACCTATCGGTACTCCCGCAGTTATAACTATACTGTCTCCCGATTTTATCATTTTTGCACTTAAAGTTGAATTTATTGCCATGTTGAACAGAGCGTCCGTTTTATCGAAATTTTCTTTTTCATATAACGGTATTACTCCCCACGCATGAGCCATCTGATAATATACCGTTAAATCGGAAACTATAGCTATTATAGGTTGTTTAGGACGGTAAGATGATATATTGAAAGCGGTATATCCTGATTTCGTGCAAGTAATTATCGCTTTCGCTTTAATTTCTTTAGCTATATCACACGTAGCATGACTTATGGCATTAGTTATGTTCCCTTTATGATGCAGAGCTTTTTCATCGGCTATATTATTGTAATCTATTGTAGATTCCGTTTTTAGCGCTATTCTTTTCATCGTTTGTACAGCTTCTACAGGATGTTTTCCGGATGCCGTTTCGCCTGAAAGCATTATAGCATCCGTTCCGTCGTATATTGCATTGGCAACATCCGTTACTTCCGCTCTTGTGGGTGAAATGTTCCTTATCATGGAATCGAGCATTTGCGTAGCTGTTATTACAGGTTTTGACAAATTATTACATTTTTTTATAATCTTTTTTTGAATTATAGGAACGTCTTCCGCAGGTACTTCTACACCCAAATCTCCTCTTGCTATCATTATACCGTCGGCTACGTTTAAGATTTCATCTATATTTTCGACTCCCTGTTTGTTTTCTATTTTAGCGACTATTCTTATATTTTCTCCGTTATGTTCTTTTAAAAATTTTTTAATTTCTAAAACGTCCCCTGCTTTTCGTATAAATGATGCCGCTATTGTGTCTATTTTGTTTTCAATACCGAACATTAAATCAGCTTTATCCGTTTTTCCCAAAGCCGGTAAATTAATATTTACATTTGGAACATTTACCCCTTTGTGTTCTTTTATTATTCCACCATTTTCAATTTTACATTTAAAAAAATCTTTATGTTTTGAAACGACAATCATAGATATTATGCCGTCATCTATTAATATTTTATCACCCGGTTTGACATCATTTATTAAATTGTGATACGAAACGGAGCATTTAGTTACATCTCCCGTTATATCGTTCATATATATTGAAAACTCATTGCCTTCCGTTAATGTGATTTCTTTTTCTACAAACGTTCCGGTTCTAATCTCAGGCCCTTTTGTGTCTAGCAATATTGAAATAGGGAGGTTAAGCTCCTCTCTCAGTTTTTTTATTTTATTTATTTTTTGCAAATGATTTTCATAAGTTCCGTGAGAAAAATTTAAACGACATATATTTACACCATTCAATAATAATGTTTTTAAAACATTTTCATCTTCACTTGCCGGACCTATAGTTGCTATTATTTTTGTTTTATTTGATTTCATATTTCATCCTTTTTCTAAATTGATAGTATGTTTGCCAATTCATACATTTTTTCATCAAATTTTCTTTTTACATTTAAAGCATCGTGTATTTCCATATCAATAATTTGATTTTGATTTATTCCTACGACACGTGAAGATTTGTTTTTTCTTAAAAGTTGTACCGCCTTATATCCAAATTCCGTAGCTAATATACGATCTTTAGCTGAGGGGCTGCCGCCTCTTTGAATATGACCTAATATGGCGGTTCTTACTTCCAAATGGGTTTTTTCCTTAATTATCTGTTCAAGTTCTTTTGTTTTTGCTACACCCTCAGCAACGACTATAATGCTTTGCGATTTACCTCTTCTGTTGCTGTGTATGATTTTTTGACATATCTTGTCCATGTCATATGGCATTTCAGGTACTATGACTGATTCCGCTCCTCCTGCAAGTCCGGCATTCAATGCAATATTTCCGCAATGTCTGCCCATAACTTCTACTATACATACTCTTTCATGAGATGATGCGGTATCTCTAAGTTTACTTATTGCATCTACAGCCGTGTTTACCGCTGTATCAAATCCTATTGTAAATTCAGTATAAGGTAAGTCGTTATCAATTGTTCCCGGTATTCCTATACCGTTTACACCAAGCTCACATAATGCCTGAAGACCTTTAAAACTGCCGTCACCGCCTATTACTATAAGTCCGTCTATATTAAAAACTTTAAGTAGTTGTAAAGATTTCCGCCTTATTTTTTCGTCATTTTGAAACTCCAAGCAACGCGCCGAATGTATGATTGTTCCTCCTCTATGAATTATATCTCCAACCGAAGAGACATCCATTTTTTTTAAATCACCCTCAGATAACCCCTTAAATCCTCTTTGAACGGCAAAGGCTTCTATATTGTGATAAATAGAATATCTTACTATTGCCCTTAATGCGGCATTCATGCCCGGCGCATCTCCTCCACTGGTAAGAACCGCTATTCTGTGCATAAAAAACTCCTTAAAATTTACTTTATACGAACGTTATCCGCTCCATATATTTGTTCAAGGTCCCTTTTACTTTCAAAATTAAGTTGCATCGAAGACCATTTATCAAAAACATACGGTTTAGAATTTTCCGAATCAAAAAATATAATTTTATTTTTACCCGGATATTTTTTAATTATATTTTTTATTTTTGATATTTTATCATATTTTTTTATATTTTCAATTCTGATATATATTTTTTTACCTATCATATTTTTAAGAGGACATATTTTTGAAACTTTTATCTTAATTTCCCCTTCTTCATTTACGGTTGTTTCTCCATATATAAAAATTGCTTGCCCACAATTATCATTTGTTAAAATGTCCATATATTTTTGAAATATTGTCGGAAACAAGATTATTTCCAACGAAGAATATTTATCTTCCACTAAGGCAAATGCCATATTTTTATTAGATTTGGAAGTAATTATTTTGTATGATGATAAAATACCTGCAATTCTTATTTTTTTTCCTTTGAATACTTGATAATTTCCATTTTTAATATCCGAAATATCGCAATCGGTTATGTCTTTCAAGTCATTTTTAAATTCTTCCAACGGATGTCCGCTTAAATACAGTCCTAGTAATTCTTTTTCAAGTTTAAGTTTTTGTTTAAGGTTAAAATCGGATACTTTTAACATAGGAGTATTTAAGTTGTCATTTGTTATTTTATAAAACGACAATTGCCCTTTTATTTTATTTTTATTCTGTTTATAAGCATTATCAATTATTATTTCATATGAAGATAATAGAGATGCCCTATTAGGATGCAACTTGTCAAACGCTCCGCATTTTATTAAACTTTCTATTGATTTTTTTGATACGTTGTTAATTCTATCCGCAAAATCGTAAAAATCTTTATATTCACCTTTTTTTTCAATTTCACCATGTATAATCTTTGCGGCAATTTCACCTACATTTTTTACGGCAGAGAGCGCATATCTTATATTTTGCCCTTCTACGGTAAAGAAGGGCAAACTCTTGTTGATATCAGGCTTTAAAATTTCAATTTTCATATCTGTTGAATCTTTGACATATTCTGAAATTTTATCCGGATTATTTATTACACTGCTCATTAAAGAAGACATAAATTCTGCCGTATAAAATGTTTTTAAATATGCGGTTCGGTAAGCTAAGACTCCATAGGATACGGCATGGCTTTTGTTGTAACCGTAATCTCCAAAGTCTATCATTTTATCATAAATTTTATTTGCCGTCGTTTCAGAAATTCCGTTTTTTATACATCCCGGAATTTTAGGATTTACTTTATCTGAGCCGTATATAAAGTATTCCCTTTCCTTTTCCATGATACTTTTATTTTTTTTACTCATGGCTTTTCTTACCAAATCGGCTCTTCCATAGCTATAACCTGCAAGTTTACGCACTATCTGCATGACCTGTTCCTGATATATCAATATTCCTCGTGTAGGCTCCAATATGGAAATCAGTGACTCGTCATCATATTTGATTTCATCGGGATTATTTTTATTTTTGATATAGGAAGGAATTGATTCCATAGGTCCCGGACGATGAAGTGATATGCCCGCCACCATATCATCAAAATTATCAGGCATGAGTTCTTTCATAAAATTTCTCATACTGTAACTTTCAAGTTGAAAAACTCCCAATGTTTTACCGCTTGAAATCAATTCATATACTTTTTTGTTATTAAAATCAATATTTTTAAAATCTATTTCTTCTCCTTTATTGTTTTTAACTGTATTTAAAGTTTTTTGAATCACTGATAGAGTTTTCAATCCCAAAAAGTCCATTTTTAAAAGGCCCAATTTTTCAAGTTCGATCATGACAAATTGAGTGGATATTGCATTATCGCGCATATATAACGGAACATAAGTATACACGGGTTCTTTACATATGACTATTCCGGCGGCGTGAGTAGATGTATGACGAGGAAGTCCTTCAATTTTAGATGAAAAATCTATAATTTTTTTTACCGATTCATTTTCCGAATATATTTTTTTAAATTTGTCGTTTTTATTTAAAATTGTTTTTATACTGCTTTTTCTGTCGTCTTCCGGAATAGTTTTGGCTAACTTGTCGGACTCAGCCGCCGTATAGCCAAACACCCGTGCAACATCTCTAATCGCAAGTCTCGCTCCGAATGTACCGAATGTTATTATTTGAGCTACATGATCTTCATGATATTTTTTCTTAACATATTCTATCACCAAGTCTCTTTTTTCATCACAAAAATCAATGTCTATATCCGGCATGGATATTCTTTCGGGATTTAAGAAACGCTCAAACAACAAATTAGATTTTAACGGATCCACATCTGTTATATTTAAACAATATGAGATTATAGATCCTGCAGCCGACCCTCTTCCGGGACCTACGGGTATATCATGCGTTTTAGCATAATCAACAAAATCTCGAACAATTAAAAAATACTCGATATATCCCATTTCTTCAATTATTTTTATTTCATAATCAAATCTTTTTTTTACTTTTTCATCGTAATTGGGATATTTTTTATTTAAACCATCTTCACACAACTTTAAAAAATATTTTTTTGTGCTGTAATTGTTCGGTGGTGTAAAATCAGGTAAATGATGAGTGTTGAAGTCAAAAGTTACATTACATCTTTCAGCAATTTTACACGTATTATTTAAAGCGTCAAAATCATCTGAAAATAACTCATACATTTCACTTTGAGTTTTAAAATAAAATTCGTCGGTTTTAAACTCCATTCTGTCTATTTCATCAATCTGACAGCCTTCTTTGATGCAAAGTATTATTTCATGTGTCTTTGAATCTTCCTTATCTGTATAGTGTACATTATTTGTTACGACTAAATCTATAGATGTTTCTTTTGAAAGTTTTTTGAGTAATGTATTGACTTTTTTTTCTTCAGCTATACCGTGATATTGCATCTCAAAAAAGAAATTATTTTTGCCAAAAATATCATTGTATTTTAAAGCTGCTTCCAAGGCTTTCTTATAGTTACCGTATAACAAATTTTGTTGTACTTTTCCTTCAAGACATGAAGAAAGTGCGATAAGTCCTCTATGATGTTCGTACAAAAGCTCTTCGTCAATACGCGGTTTATCATCAAAAAATCCGTCAGTATAAGATTTTGAGACGAGATATAAAAGATTACTGTAGCCTTCTTGAGTTTCTGCAAGTAAAACAAGATGATAAGGATTTCTGTCTATATTTTCTTTTTGGTTCATATTACGGGGCGAAACGTACATTTCACAGCCCAAAACGGGTTTAATTCCTCTTTGTATGGCTTTTGTATAAAAATCTACCACACCGAACATTACACCGTGATCTGTTATGGCTACAGCTTTCATTTTGTCTTTTACCGCTTTATCCAAAATATTGTCTATCGAAGCATAACCGTCAAGTAAACTGTAAGATGTATGCAAATGTAAATGTACAAATTCATGTTTCACTATATCACTTCTTTATCAGCAGTTTCTTTTTTATACTTAGGAAATGTTATTATTATAGTTGTACCTTTTCCTATTTCAGAAAAAATTTCAATCGTCCCTGAATGTATCTTTAGTAATTCTTCTACAATGGAAAGTCCAAGTCCGCTTCCCGGATAATTTAAGTTACTTTTGAAAAATTTTTCTTTTATATGTGAAAGATCGGATTTAGGTATTCCTATGCCTGTATCGGAAATGAAAAAACGAATCCTATCTTCTGTTCCTTCAGCAAGTAAAATCACCGCTCCTCCTTCCGGAGTAAATTTTATAGCATTGGTTATGACGTTTATAAATATTTGTCTTATACGGTTGGAATCTGCAAATATCAGTACATCTTCTCCACTCAAAGTGCAATTGAATTCTATATTCCCTTTTCTCGGATAAAATTGTGAATATACATTTCTAAAAATCTGTTTAGGATCTATTACGGATTTATTTGCACGCATTGAGTTATTTTCTATACGTGAAAAATCCAACAATTCTTCCACTATTTTACCAAGTCTTTCCGATTCATCCGATATTATTTTAAGACCCATGTTCAGTTCTTCAGGGTTACTGCTATCTTCAAGCAAAGTTTCCCCCCAACCTTTTATAGATGTAAGAGGGGTTCTAAGTTCATGTGAAATTGAAGATATAAAATTATTTTTTATTTTATCTGTACGTTTTATTTCAGAAGCCATAAAATTTAACGTCTCTGTCAACTGTCCTATCTCATCGTCATATATTTTATCCGCAACTATATCAAAATCTCCTTCTGCCATGGAAGTTGCAACGTTTGTCAATTTTTTAATCGGAAACACAATACTTTTGGATATTATAATAGCGACAAAAAATGATAAGGATATTACAACTATTCCTATGAATAAGCCTATAAAACAATAATTACGAATAGATCGATCTATATTTTCCATTGAAGTTGAATATCGTACAACTCCTTCTATTTTGTTATTTTGTTTTAAAGGCATTGAAATTGCCATTATTTTTTCGCCTGTATATTCATTTATTTCTACTAAAGGAATGGAAAGATCGTTGAAAGCATTGATGACATCTCTTGATTTTACTTGTTGGAAATATGAAAAATCATTGGAGTCCGTTATTACATTATAATCACTGTCTATAACTTGAATTAAATAAATTTTATTCTCCGGATTTAAAAAATTTTTCATTAAAAATCCGGCTTTTTCTTTTATATCGGCATAACTTACATATTGATTTAAAAAATCGGAAGTAAGAGTAATTCTATCTTTTAAG
>CAMYCP010000057.1 GCA_947254385.1 uncultured Filifactor sp.
ATATTTTTTGTTAATTTTTTTCTTAATTCATTTATTGTGTAATACTTTATTACTACATATATTATCTTACATTTTTTCTCTTATAAGATAAGTTAAAATAAAGGCAGGGGTTGTTAATTTTTTTTGTTAATTTTTTTCGATATAAATGGTATAATGTTCTATGAAATTTTTACTATATTTATGAAAAGTATGATAAAAAATTATAATAGGAAAATGATATGAAAAGTGTAGATATTGATACGTATGCCAAACTTAATTTGTCGCTTGACATCACGGGCAGGCGTTTTGACGGGTATCATTTGATGTCGAGTGTCATGCAAAATGTCGATATTTTTGATACTGTGAGGCTTGAAATTACTGAAAATAATGATATAGTTTGCAAAAGTGACAGCGAAAAAGCGCCAAGTGACAATACAAATCTTGCATTTAAAGCGGTGTCGACGTTTCGTGATTATACGGGAATAAAACAAGGGGTAAATATTTATATAAACAAGCGTATACCCGTACAGGCGGGTTTAGGCGGCGGGAGTGCGGATGCGGCGGCAGCGCTTTACGGGATGAATCTTTTAAATGAGAGTCCGCTCGATTTTGAGACTTTAAAAAAGATAGGCGTGTCTATAGGTGCGGATGTACCTTTTGCTATGACCGGCGGAACTTGTCTTGCAGAGGGCATAGGCGAAAAACTTACGGATTTGCCGGATTTTTACTCGGATTTTTTGATTGTAAAACCTGAAAAAGGACTTTCTACCAAGGAAGTTTTTAAAATGGCGGATTTGGTTGATTTGAAAGAACGTCCCGACAACGACAAGGTGATTCATGCGCTTAGAAGAGGGGATATTCGTGAAATACTTGTAAATTTAGGAAATGCGTTATATACATCGGCCGGAAAGTTACTTCCTGAGATAGAGAATATAATTTCAGATCTTAAGAGCCGTTTTAAGGCACAAGCGGCGGTCATGAGTGGCAGCGGTTCGGCGGTGTTCGGGATTTTTGACGATGAAAAAGCCTACGACTCTGCACACGCGTATTTTAAAAATTTGTATGCGGAAGTTTATAGAGCGAAGAGTGTTTCGTATTCTATGAGATTAAGGGGAGATTTAAGGGTATGAATGATAAAAAGAATGTTGCCGTAATTTTCGGAGGTGTTTCGCCTGAGCATGAGGTGTCATGTCGTTCGGCGGCTTTTGTTTTCAGTTGTATAAATACCGATAAATATAATCCCTATTTAATCGGGATATCCAAGAATGCGGAGTACTATTTCTATGATGCCGATATTTCCCATTTGTATGAGGATTGGGAAAAATACGGCAAAAAAAATTCGGTTGTTTTTGACATAGCACAAAGAGAGTTCTATATAAAAGGTGAGAATAGGATAGATATAGATGTGGTTTTTCCAGTAATTCACGGGCCTAACGGAGAGGACGGCAAGTTGCAGGGAGCTTTAAACTGCTGTGGCTTGCCTTTTGTAGGTTGTGACGTGATTTCTTCAGCCGTGTGTATGGATAAGGACGTCGCCAAACGTCTGTTTGTCGAGGCGGGACTTAAAATTGTGCCGTATTTCAATATAGAAAAAAAATTAAATGCGAACCATCTTAAACAAGCTGAAATTTTGGGATATCCTCTATTTGTAAAACCGGCGAACATGGGTTCAAGCGTCGGGATATACAAGGTAAATGACGAAAATGAACTGAAAAAAGCGGCCGAGTTGTCTTTTAAGTATGACAGTAAACTTTTGGTTGAAAAGGCTATAGATGTGTTTGAACTTGAAACCGCCGCGCTTGAATATGAAGAAGATGTTATTATTTCAACGGTCGGAGAAATTAATCTCAAAAAAGGGTTTTATGATTATAAAAGCAAGTATGAAACCGATGATGCGGATTTTTTTATTCCTGCTGAAATAACTCCCGAAGAGAGTGAGACAATCAAACACATGGCAAAGAAGGCTTTTCATGCGACGTGTTGCAAAGGATTGTCACGTGTGGATTTTTTTATGGACAGAAATACACGTCAAATTTATATAAATGAAATCAATACCATGCCCGGCTTTACAAAGATAAGTTTGTATCCTCAGCTTATGGAATTTGACGGGATACCGGCAAAGAAACTTATAGATATTTTAATAGATAATGCTTTAAAAAGGGAAAATTAGAATGTTACAGAATCAAAAGCCGATAGGCGTCTTCGATTCGGGTGTCGGCGGTCTCACCGTGATAAAAGAGATAATGAAACTTTTGCCGGAGGAAAATGTCGTGTATTTCGGCGATACGGCGAGAGTGCCGTACGGGCCGAGATCTTCCGAGACGATAACCAAATACACGTATCAGGCGGTAAATTTTTTGCTTGAACAGAACATTAAGGCTATAGTTATAGCTTGTAATACGGCGAGCGCGAGGAGTTTAAAAAAAGCGCAGGAGAGGTATAATATTCCGATAATGGGTGTAATAAAGCCCGGAGCGTCCGCTGCGGTAAACACTACCAAAAACGGTAAAGTAGGTGTTATAGGTACTGAGGGTACGATAAATTCGGAGGCGTATGTAAAGGAGATAATGGCGCTTAAAAGCGATGTCGATATATATGCAAGATCATGTCCGCTGTTTGTACCGATTGCGGAAGAGGGATGGGCGGATACGGAGGTTTCCAAACTTACCGCCTCAACTTATCTTTCATACTTTAATGATACAAATATCGACACGTTGGTTATGGGGTGTACGCATTATCCTTTGCTTGAAAATACGATACGCGATTTTTTTAAAAATTCGATAAGTTTGATAAATCCCGCATTGGAAACGGCATCACGCCTTAAGGATATGCTATATAAGTATGGTATGCAAAAAAATGACGGTACGGCGGGAGTATATAAATATTTTGTGTCCGACCGACCGAATAATTTTGCCAAAGTCGGAGAGATATTTTTAAACAAGGCTATAGCCGATATATCTTTAATAGAAATACAGAGATATTAATAATTTTACGCTATGGAAAATGGAGTATTTTATGGAAAAAGCCACTATAAATATAAAGACTTTTCAATCGGACGGTGTTTCGCCCGAAGAGGAGATTTTAAACATAGTAACGGACGGCGGATATTCTTTTAAGGACGGAGCATTATATTTAAGTTATAAAGAGAGCGCCATTTCCGGTATGGAGGGGACGACTACCGTTTTGAAGATAGATAATGACGGTTTTGTGATGAAACGTGTGGGCAACCTCTTTTCAAAAATGCAGTTTGTTCCCGGAAAAAGGAGCAAGTCCGTCATGCATACTCCGCACGGCAATTTGAATATTGAAATTTTAACTGGAAAAATAGATAAAAAAATCAGTGAATATCCTTTTTCTCTCGATATGAATGTAAATTATGATATATCTGTAAGCAACAGTTTTTTTGTGGGCAGAAATCGTATTGTCATAACTGCCGAGGGAGATTGAAACGAGGGTTTTATGTTATATGATACCATGAAAAAAACAGCGTATATAAGAAAAATCATATCCCCGCATGACCGTATCATAGTTTCTTTGTCCGGGGGAGCCGATTCGGTATGTCTTTTGCACGTGCTTAGAGAACTCAAGGATTATTTTAATATAGAGTTGTTTGCATTTCACTTAAATCACCGAATTAGAGGGTTGTCCGCACAAAAAGATGCGCTATTTTGTATGGAACTTTGCGAAAAACTTGAGATTCCGCTTTTTATGCGCTCGGAAGATGTGCCGTCTTATGCGAAACAAAAAAAGTATACTTTGGAAGAGGGGGCACGTTATGTGCGTTACTCTTTGCTATTTGATTTAAAAAAGCGTTTAAAGGCGAATAAGATTGCCGTGGCGCATAATCAGGACGACCAGGCGGAAACCGTGTTTATGCGCATAATGAGGGGCACGGGGCTTACCGGACTTAAAGGTATGGAATATATGCGCCCCGACGGCATAATCCGTCCGCTCCTTGATGTGTCTAGAAATGAAATAGAAAATTATCTTACGGAACATAAGGTAAAATGGTGTACCGATGAAACCAACTTTGAAAATGAGTACACCAGAAACAAAATAAGGCTGGATATATTCCCGATGCTTGAAAGTGTATATCCTAAAGTAAAACCTCAGATTGCCAAAATGGCGAACGTTTTAAGAGACGACAGTAATTATTTGGATAATCATGCACATTCCACTTTTACAAATGACGCATCTATAAATGAAGACGGCACTGTTTCTCTTGATTTGGAAGATTTTATGGCACACAGCTCTCCTGTAAGGAAACGTGAAATTCGCTTTGCGGCGCAAAAAGTGCTTAAAAGTATCGAAGATATTGAAACCGTACACTTGGATGATGTCATGAACTTGGCTTACAGCAGTAAAGGCAGCGGTCAGCTGGATTTACCCAGGGGTCTTAAAGTGTATAAACGATCCGGAGCGCTTTATTTTACGACACATGAATTTAAAATTGAAGATGTGGATTTTTCGTACGCTTTGGATGAAAATTCTTCCGTGTTTATAAAGGAAACCGGACATGAGATAGAATGTAAGGTTATGGATAAAGATAAATGCACGATTTTGCCGACGGGAATGTTTACCAAGGCGTTCGACAAAAGTCGCATAAAAGGCAATCTTATAGTTAGAAACAAGCGTCCGGGGGACAGAATACATCCTATGGGCATGGAGGGGACTAAAAAACTTAAAGACATATTCATAGACGAAAAAATACCCCCCGAAAAGCGCGGGAGTATACCTATAATATGTGATTCCGATAACAGGATATTATGGATAGTGGGCAGTAAGATAAGCGAGGATTTTAAAATTGACGAAAACACTGAAAAAGTAATACGTATAAGTGTCAAAAAAAAGATGACGATTAATAAATAAGAACAGGAGGACGAATTTTGAACAAGTTTTTTAAAGGCACATTATTTTATGTTGTGCTGATTGCCACCATATTATTTTTAGTGACGGTGCTTACAAAGCCTACTTCAAGCATGAAAAAAATTCCGTTTTCGGAGTTTTATGAGCAACTTAAGGACAAAAAGGTTGAAACCTTACAAATAGTCGATGTAAATACAATTAAAGGGACTATTAAAGGTGAAGACTCTATTTTTATAACCTATCTTTCTCCGATTATAAACACTGAAAATTTAGGAGATGAGATTTTAAAACAGACACAGAGCGGAGATCTTAAAGCGGAGGCTTTGGCACCGCCTAAAACCAACTGGATTATGGAAATGCTCCCTCTTATTGTTATGATAATAATGGTTGTCTCTTTCTGGTTCATTTTTATGCAACAGACACAGGGGGGAGGATCCAAAGTCATGGGCTTTGGAAGATCTCGCGCCAAAATGCACAAGGATGATTTGTCTATCAAGATAACGTTCAAGGACGTTGCCGGTTTGGATGAAGAAAAAACCGAACTTGAGGAAGTCGTGGATTTTTTAAAGGAACCGAAAAAATATTTACGACTCGGGGCACGTATACCCAAGGGGGTACTTTTAGTAGGGCCTCCGGGAACGGGTAAAACGTATTTGAGCAAAGCGGTGGCAGGTGAAGCCGGAGTGCCGTTTTTTTCAATATCCGGTTCCGACTTTGTGGAAATGTTTGTAGGGGTCGGTGCGTCACGTGTGCGTGATTTATTCGATCAGGCAAAAAAAGCCTCGCCCTGCATCGTTTTCATAGATGAAATAGATGCTGTGGGCAGAAGAAGAGGAGCCGGCTTGGGCGGCGGTCACGACGAACGTGAACAGACATTAAATCAACTGTTGGTTGAAATGGACGGATTCGGCATAAACGAGGGTATAATAGTGATGGCGGCTACCAACCGTCCCGATATACTCGATCCTGCACTTTTAAGACCCGGACGTTTCGACAGGCAGATAATGGTCGGTACGCCCGACGTTAAAGGCAGAGAGGCGATACTTCGTGTACACACCGAAAATAAACCTTTGGCGGACGATGTGGATTTGCACGTTATTGCACGCGGAACGGCAGGATTTACTCCCGCCGATATAGAAAACCTCATGAATGAGGCGGCACTCCTTTCGGCACGTGCCGGCGACAAGATGATACGTATGGAAACCATAGAGGAGGCGATAGTCAAGGTGATTGTCGGCGTAGCAAAGACCTCACGTGTGATAACCGATGCGGAAAAGAAACTCACCGCTTATCATGAAGGTGGTCACGCCGTACTTCACAACGTGCTCAAACACACCGATCCGGTGCATCAAGTCACCATAATACCGAGAGGTATGGCGGGAGGTTTCACGATGAGTAGGCCGGTTGAAGATCGTTATTACACGACAAAAACCGAACTTGAAGAAGAACTGGTTACACTTTTAGGTGGCAGAGTGGCTGAAAGTTTGGTGCTGGACGATATATCCACCGGAGCAAGCAACGATTTGGAACGTGTGGAAAAAATTGCACGTGCCATGGTAACAAAATATGCCATGACGGACACTTTGGGGGCGTTGGTATTTGGAGATTCGTCCGATGAAGTGTTCTTGGGCAAAGACTTTACCACAAGGCGCAATTATTCGGAAGAAGTTGCATCGGAAATAGACAGGGAAGTTAAGAAAATAGTTGATCACGCTTACGAAACTACGAGAAGTTTACTTATAAAATATATGCAAAACCTGCATAACGTAGCGCAGGCGTTAATCGTATATGAAACACTGGACGCTAAACAATTTCAACTGGCGTTTAACGGTGAACTCCCGCTCGAAGACTTGGACGCAATAACCGATGAAAAAGCGGCGGCACATGAAAGAGAAAAATCAGCGTTGGAAAACACCATAATAATTGAAAAACAATATGAAGATTCGGATAAATACAAAGAACGTGAAGTGGAAACCAAAATAGAAGAATCCAAAGAAAAATACAAATCCGAAGATAAAAAACCTGATGACGACGGTAAAAAAAATGAGTAAAACAAAAAGGATTGCATACTATTGCAATCCTTTTTCACAAAGATAAAAAGAGACTTATTTCCTTGACTTTTTAGAAACACACGTATATAATAAAGGAAAGAGTGAGAGCCGATTAAAAGCGGTTGCCACTTAAGGATTGTTAAAAATACTAATCACCTGAAGTGTGCGCTTACAGGTGATTTTTTTGTGTCCTATTTCCTATGGCTGGAAATTAGGGCTATGATAGTAACAATTAACATTGTATAGGCTATCATAAGCGATAACGCTTCATACACTGTCATACTATCACCCCCTTTTCATTAAGATTAGGGGCAAACCGCCTGCATCGACTCTTTCTTTCCGTTTGTATTATACTTTATTTTTATGTAGCTTTCAACAACTATAAATTTTTGTTTATGTAGGGCTATTACGATAAAAAATATATCTTTCTTGACTTATTATAAAGATACATATATAATAAAGTAAAGAGTGAGAGTCGAAAGCGGTTATCCCTTATGTGTTTAAAAAAATATTTAAATCACCTGTGGTTTAGCGCACTACAGGTGATTTTTTTGTGTCCTATTTCCTATGGTTTGAAATTAGGGCTATGATAGTAACAATTAACATTGTATAGGCTATCATAAGCGATA
>CAMYCP010000058.1 GCA_947254385.1 uncultured Filifactor sp.
ATATAAGGGTAAAGCATTATCAGATGAAGATAAAATTGCAATTTTAAAAGATATATTGAATTTAAAATTTTCAGCTTTTAAATTGAATGAAGACAAGGTAAAGATAGAGTCTGATTTAAATGAAAACTTATATGAAATCCGTATTTATGACAAAATCGTATATAACAATTTTGAAAAGAACAAGGTTACGGACAGTATAGTCGTTTATTTTAAGAAAAGATATAATATCGACGTAAAGATAAATTTAAAATCAGACTTTAATGTTATGAAATCGGAAGAATTTATTTCTCAAAGAGAAGAAGAAATTTTAAATGAGATAAAAAGCAACAATGTTATAAAAAACAAAGAGACGAAAGTCGTATCCGTTGCGTCTGAAATATTGTACGGCAAAGACTTCAAAACAAAAATCAAATATATATCGGATTTGATAAAAAATAATTCTAAACAGGCAATAGAAGGAAAGGTTTGTTCGGTCGACATAACTGAAACCAAAAATAAAAAGTACGTATATAAAATACTTATGCACGATGAAACCGGCTCCGTATATTGTAAACTTTTTAACGACAAGAAAGACATAAACATAAATGCAGGCGACTTTGTAAAAATAGACGGCAAATACATTTACGGAGAATTTGAGAAAGACTATATAATATCCGTTGACAGCATCAAAAAAGGTGTAAAAAAAGAGTATACGGACAATTATGAAAGCAAAAGAACGGAACTTCACGCTTATACCTCGATGTCTTCCATGGAGGCTACGTCTAATGTATTCGATTTGGTAAAACGTGCCAAGGACTACGGGCATAATGCGATAGCCATAACCGATGACGGGGTAGTGCAGGCTTTTCCCGATGCCATGATAGCCGGTAAAAAATACGGAGTCAAGATAATTTACGGATTGGACGGACATTTAGTAGACGATATTTCCAAAATACTTAAAGAAGAAAACGATTTGCCGTTGACACAGGACTTTGTGGTATTCGATATAGAAACTACGGGGTTTTCAGCTTTTTCCGATGCAATAATAGAAATCGGCGCCGTAAAAATACAAAATAAAATTATAACTGAAAAATATAATCGATTGATAAATCCAAAAAGAAAAATACCCGCAAAAATTACTGAACTTACAACCATAACCGATGAAGATGTGAAAGATAAAGATACTATAGAGGTTGTTTTACCGGAATTTATGAAATTTTGCGAAAATTGTGTGCTTGTCGCTCACAACAGTGATTTTGATACATCGTTTATAAAAGAAAATTGCAAGGCGTTAAATTTAAATTATAATCACATAGCGGTAGATACGGTGGAACTTTCCAGAGCGTTACTTACAAAGATAAACAAGCATAAACTTGACAACGTGGCAAAATATTTGGGGGTAAGTCTGAAAAATCACCATCGCGCCGTTGATGACGCCGAGGCGACCGCAAATATTTTTTTGAAATTTATAAAAATGCTTGAAGAAAAAGAAGTTGTAAATTTAAGTGATATAAACAAAAAAATTTCAAAAACGAATCTATCTACGATAAGAGACACATCAATAACAATATACGCTCAGAACATGAAAGGTTTAAAAAATCTTTATAAGCTGGTTTCTTCATCACATATAAATCATTTTTACAGAGTGCCGAGAATTTTAAAAAGTGAACTTATAGAACATAGAGAGGGCTTATTACTTGCAAGCTCCGGCAGATTCGGAGAGATATTCAGCGATATTGTTGAAAATGCAAATTTCGATGATACAATATCAAAAGCCGAATTTTATGATTTTATTGAAGTGATGCCGACCGAAACATATAAAGGCTTTTTGGGTGAAAGAGTAAAATTAAGTGATGAAGACCTTATAAATGTAAATAAAAAATTGATAGACATTGCGGATAAAACCGGCAAATTGGTTGTTGCTACCGGAAATGTCCACTATTTAGACCCTGAAGACGGAATATACAGACATATGTTGCGCTATGACCGTAAAAAATATGACAAAACTTTGGATAACACACTTTATTACAGAAATACCGAAAATATGTTGAATCAATTTTCGTATTTGGGCAAAGAAAAGGCTGAAGAAATAGTTATAACCAACCCTCAGAAAGTCGTATCCATGATTGAGGATATTTTGCCGGTGCCGGATGCAACGTTTCCTCCTATAGTTGAAGATGCGGACAAAAATTTGAGAAGTATGTGTTATAAAAAAGCACATGAACTTTACGGCGAAAATCTCCCGGAATTGATTGAAAAAAGATTGGAAAAAGAATTAAATTCAATTATAGGAAACGGCTATGCGGTAATGTATATAATTGCTCAAAAACTTGTAAATAAATCGCTTAATGACGGTTTTCTGGTAGGGTCTAGGGGTTCGGTAGGTTCGTCTTTTGTTGCGCACATGAGTAATATAACCGAAGTAAATCCGTTGCCGCCGCATTACAGATGTCAAGGGTGCGGATATGTGGAGTTTGTAAATGATGAAAAATACGGTTCGGGAGTGGATCTTCCAGATAAAGAATGTCCCGTATGCAGGACAAAATTGGAAAAAAACGGATTTGATATACCTTTTGAAGTATTTTTAGGATTTGACGGAGATAAGGAACCCGATATAGATTTAAATTTCGCCGGAGAATATCAACCCCATGCACATCAGTTTATAGAAGATATGTTTGGCAAAGGACACGTATACAGAGCCGGAACGATAAATACAATAGCTGATAAAATCGCATTAGCAATAGTGTCCAAGTATTTGGAAGAACACAACATTGTAAAATCAAAAGCGGAAATTGATTATCTGCACCTAGGTTGCACGGGAATAAAAAAGACATCCGGACAGCACCCGGGAGGGGTAATGGTATGTCCCGACTATATAGAAATATACGACGTTACACCCATACAATATCCCGCCAACAATAAAAAATCCGGCGTGATAACCACACACTTCGATTATAATTCAATCAGCGGACGGATTTTAAAATTCGATATTTTAGGACACGATGTGCCGTCCATAATCAGACACCTGGAAGATATTACAAAAACCAACGCACTTTCCGTAAATTTAAAAGATAAAGAAACAATGCAGATTTTTAAATCTACAAAACCCTTAAAATGCGACTTGAATTCTATAGATTGCAAAGTAGGAACGCTTGGAATACCTGAATTTGGCACTAAATTTGTAAGGGATATGTTAATTAAAACCAAGCCTGAGACATTTTCGGATTTGATACGTATTTCGGGATTATCTCACGGTACGGACGTGTGGAGTAACAATGCGGAAGAATTGATTCAACGTAATATAGCCACAATTCAAAATGTTATCTGTACAAGGGACGACATAATGAACTACCTGTTGTCTAAAGGAATTGAAGCTAAAACCTGTTTCAACATTATGGAGAGCGTACGTAAGGGAAAAGGACTTAAAGACGATACGTGGGAAGAAATAATGAAATCTCACGGCGTTCCCGATTGGTATATAGAATCGTGCAAAAAAATAAAGTATATGTTTCCAAAAGCGCACGCCGTGGCATACGTTATGATGTCATTTCGTATAGCGTATTACAAAGTGCACTACAAAGAAGCCTTTTACGCCTCATATTTTTCGACCAAAATAAGTTCATTCGATTTTGAAACCGTATCCGGCGGGATGAACTCAATACTTAAAAAATATAAAATTTTATCGAATATGGGTAAACTTGACGCCAAAGGCAAGGCGGACATAAATGTTCTGGAAGTTGCGTATGAAATGTATGCCCGGGGAGTAAAACTTTTGAATATTGACTTGTATAAATCTGAAATAGGCAAATTCTCAGTATGTGACGGCGCAATATTACCTCCATTGACCGCAATACCGGGACTTGGAATTTCAATTGCCGAAAAAGTATACGAAGAAGCTCATAAATCAAAATTTTTATCGGTTGAAGACTTCAAACAGCGTACAAAAGCGAGTAAAACGGTTCTGGAAAAAATGACCGAGTATCGTTGTTTTAAAGACATACCGCAAAGTAATCAGCTTACTTTGGATATGTTTTTTAAATAAAAAGGAGAAATAATGACAACTGATTTAAAAAATGAAATAATGGACTGGATAAAAGTTATAGTTGTAGCTGTAATATTGTCATTTTTGATAACACGTTTTGTAAAACCTACAATTGTAAAAGGGGAGTCAATGCTTCCGACACTTAGACCCAACGATTATCTCATAGTAAATTGCAGCGCTTACAAAAACAATCGGGATATAAAATACATGGATATTGTAGTATTTGAATCCGAGATACCTCTAAACGAAAATAAGAAAAAAGACTTGGTAAAACGTGTGATAGGACTCCCGGGAGACCATATAGTGGTGGATGAAGGTAAAGTATATCGTAACGACACCGAACTTGACCAGTCTTTTACCAACGACGGCATTACCGACAGAAATACGGACGTCGTCGTGACCGACGGGCATATTTTCGTAATGGGGGACAACAGACTTAACAGCAGTGACAGCAGAGACAGTCGGGTGGGACTTGTAGATATGAATAAAATAATAGGCAAGGTTTGTATGAGACTGTTTCCTTTTAATAAAATAACAATCTATTAGGAGAAATGAATGAAATATGTAACCGTAAAAATAAATGATAAAGAACATCAATTTCCGGCGGAAACTACACTTGAAGAAATAAATTTTGCGGTTCAGGAAAAAGTTGAAGCGCAAAAACAATTAGCCGCCATCTGTAACAACAATTTAAGACCTCTAAGGTATGCCGTAACGGAAGATTGCACCGTAAAATTTTTAGATTACTCCGATAAAGACGGCGTAAGAATATATATGATATCACTCACGTTTTTATTTATAAGATCTGTGAGGGAAGTTATAAAAGATTCTCGTGTATCCGTTAAACATTCATTTAACAGCGGGATATTTTTTGAAATAAAATCCGAAGAAAAAATAGATGAAACTGTAGTCAAATCAATAAAACAAAAAATGCAGGAACTTATAAAAGAGGACGTTTCTTTTATTCGCACCGAATGTAAAAAAGAAGAACTCTATAAACTGCTGGCTGAAAGTTCATCCTCCAACGAATATACAAAAATACTGTTATATAAAAATTCTGAATATGCACATATATACTCGTGCGGTTGGATGAACGATTATTATTACGGCTATATGGTGCCGTCCACGAGATATTTGTCGGTATTTGACGTAAAATTGTACCAAAAAGGCATAGTCCTAATAGGCCCTTCAAATAAAAATCATAACAAAGTGGCGGTATTTAAACCGCAACCGAAATTATTTCAAGTATATAATCAAGCACAAAAATGGGGCAAAATCTTAAACACTCACAATGTCTTTGAACTTAACAAAAAAATAGAAACCGATGAATACCATGAAGTTATACAGATTGCAGAGGCGGCGCACGAAAAGAAAATATGCGAAATAGCCGACATGATAAGAGCGGATAAAGAAAAAGGCAGGATAATTTTAATTTCAGGGCCTTCATCTTCGGGCAAGACAAGTTTTGCAAACAGGCTTATGATACAACTCAAAGTCAATGGCTTAAGACCTTACACCATATCAACCGACAATTATTTTCTGGACAGAAAAGACACCCCGAGAGACGAAAACGGCAACTACGACTTTGAAACCATAGATGCCATAGATGTGGAAATGTTCAACAAACATATGCAGAAAATAATTGCGGGAGAAGAAGTTACACTTCCCACGTTCGATTTTATAAAAGGCGAAAAATATTATAAAACCGAAAACACAATACGACTTAAAGAAGATCAGCCTCTTATAATAGAGGGAATTCACGGCTTAAATCCCGTATTATCGGCTAATATTCCGGACGGCAACAAATTTAAGATATATGTAAGCCCGCTGGTTCAGCTCAATCTGGATAACCACAACAGAATATCCACTTCAGATTTAAGAATGATTAGGCGCATAGCACGAGATACGAGAACCAGAGGTAAAAAAATACAGGATGTAATTTCAGCATTTGACGCCTTGAGAATCGGCGAAGAAAAATATATATTTCCATATCAGGAAAACGCCGATGTCATGTTTAATTCCGCATTGATTTATGAACTTTCGGTACTTAAAAAATATGTATATCCGATGCTGATAGCCGTTTCATATAAAGACGCCATATATCGTGAGGCTAAAAGACTGGCTAAATTTTTACAATTTTTTCTGGATATTGACGATGAAAAGGATATTTCTCCGACATCAATACTTAGAGAATTTATAGGCGGAACGACTTTGTTTCAGGAATAAGGTGAGAGTATGAAAAAATATCGGGTAGGCAAAATTATAAACACGTGCGGTCTTAAAGGTGAAATTAAAATTTTTCCTACAACTGATGATATTAAAAGATTTAACGACATAAATACGGTTTTTATAAAAGAAAATAAATATTCAATATCAAGTTTAAGATACAATAAAAATTTTGTGTATCTCTTTTTAAAAGATATAGATACCATAGATAAAGCTCAAAAATTTAAAGGACAGGAAATGTTCATAGATGAAACGGAGCTTAGGGAACTTGCGGACGATGAATATATGATATATGATCTCATCGGGCTTGACGTATACGTAGATGATAAAAAATACGGTATGGTATCGGACGTGCTTAATTATTCCGCAAATGATGTTTTGACAGTAAAAAGAGATATAGATTCCAAAGAGATTATGATTCCCATGGTAAAAGAATTTATAAAAAAAGTGGATTTATCCGAAAAATGTATGGAAGTTAAATTGATAGACGGAATGGATGAATAAAATGTTGATATTTCATATAATGACTATTTTTCCGGAATTGATAATTTCATATATTTCTGTCGGAATAATAAACAGAGCGTTGAAACAACAATATATAGATGTCAAGACCTACAACATACGCGATTTTTCAAAAAACAAACATAAAAAAACGGACGATTATCCGTATGGTGGCGGTGCCGGAATGATAATGACCGTACAGCCGATTTACGACTGTTTCAATTATATTAAAAACAATATTTCAGCAAATAGAAAAATTAAGGTCATAGCAATGTCGGCGTCCGGAGAAACATTTTCTCAAAATACCGCCGAGGAGTTTAAGGAATATGACGACATCATCATATTGTGCGGCAGATATGAGGGAATAGATCAAAGAGCGATAGAACTTATAGGCGCCGAAGAAATATCGGTCGGCAATTTTATATTGACGGGCGGAGAAATACCCGCATTAGTCATATTGGATGCGACAAGCCGTCTTATAAAAGGTGTGCTAAATAACGAGTTGTCGGCTGAAGAAGAAACTTTTTCGGATATAGGGCTGGAATACCCTCAGTACACCAGACCGCAGGAAATCTTCGGCAAAAAAGTACCGGAAGTATTATTGAACGGCAACCATAAAGACATAGAGCAATGGAGAAAACAACAATCTTTTAACAAAACATGGCAAAACAGAAAAGATTTGCTGTAAAAATAAAAAATGTGCAGCTTATACTTATTAGCTTTAAAAAATGTAGTATTATATCTAACCGAAATTTAATATAAACTTGTA
>CAMYCP010000059.1 GCA_947254385.1 uncultured Filifactor sp.
ATAAAATCAATATTTTATTTTTTACAAATGAAGGTTTTAGAAAAAAATATAGGCTTACTTAAATATAGGATATAAAGCGGATTATAGACGATTTGGCAGGATTTTTTAACGGATTTCACAAAAAAATCACATGAATTATCAATTCCTGTGTTGATTTATTTTTTATTAAAAGTTAATATAATTAGGTTGATAAAATTTACAATTGAAATAAAATTCTATGTTTTTAAAGAAGGATATTATGACAGCTTATGAATATTTGAATACAAAATTCAAAATTTCTTCTGAAATTTTGAAAACGGCAAGAGAAATAGAGAGCGAATGTGCTGATATTTTTAAAGAAAGAGATTCGATAAGAGAATATAATCAGTATAAAGTTATATTGGCGATGCAGGAATCTCACCTTGCGGCGACACATTTCAACTGGACGACCGGTTACGGTTATGATGATGCGGGACGTGAAAAGACGGAAGAAATTTTCAGCCGTATATTTCACACTGAAGATGCACTTGTGAGGCCTGTAATAGTGAATGGTACTCATGCACTTACGTTGTGTCTGCAAGGGCTTTTGTTTTACGGAGATACCGTGGTTTCCGTTTCATCCAAGCCTTACGACACTCTGGAGTCAGTTTTTGGAATAACTGAAAATCCTCATTCGCTTAAAAATGCCGGTGTACATTATGAACAGATAGATTTTGTGGACGATGGAGAATTTGATTACAATAAAATAATCGACAGACTTAAAAATGGCACATTTGTAAAGATGATATATATTCAAAGATCCAAAGGCTACAGTCGGCGAAAAGCTATAGCCATATCCGATATACAAAAACTTGCCGGAATTATAAAGGAAATATCACCTAAAACGATTATAATGCTGGATAACTGCTACGGAGAATTTTTGGAGGAAAAAGAACCTACAGAGGTCGGTGTCGATATACTTGCAGGCTCTCTTTTTAAAAATCCGGGCGGCGGTATGACGATAACAGGGGGATACGTATGCGGGAGAAAAGACTTAATAAATCATGTGGCGGAGCGTATGACATCTCCTAATATAGGAAGGGAATCGGGGCTTACTTTCGGTCTTACCAGAAGTGTTTTGCAAGGTTTGTTTCTCTCGCCTTCGGTTGTATCTTCTGCAGTAAAAGGCTCAATATTTTGTGCGGCGTTATTTCATAAGTACGGTTATGACGTATTTCCGTCTCCCGATGCTCATAGAAGCGATATAGTTCAGTCGGTGGGATTAAAAAGCTCTGAAGAAATGAAAGCATTTTGTAAAGGAATACAGAGCGCATCGCCTGTAGATTCTTTTGTATCCCCTATACCGTCACCTATGCCGGGATACCAAGACGATGTTATCATGGCGGCGGGGTGTTTTATACAAGGCTCATCCATTGAACTTAGCGCTGACGGACCTATAAGAGAACCATATACGGTATATTTTCAAGGCGGGCTTACCTATGAACATTCAAAATTCGGTGCAATGATGGCATTAAATCATATTATGAATTTGTATGAATAATATGAAACAAAAGTTATTTGATAAATGTGGACAGGAGATAATTATGAATTTTTATTCAGATTCAGTTGAAAAGCTGCTATACGTATTGCCTAAAGAAGAACACGGTATTGACAAAATGAAAGAGATTTTAAAAAAACATAGAGAAGTAAGGTTTGTATCGTTCGTCGCTATGGATTTTAGCGGCAACGGCACTGACGAAAAAATACCCGTTGAGACTTTTTTGAGAAATATTGAAAATATGCTTAAAAACGGTATTCAAACCGACGGTTCGGGCGTAGTTCTTCAAAAAATAGCGACGCTTGAAGATGCTAAAGTCGTAATTATTCCGGACATAGATGCATATTGGTATGTGGATTATAACTTTACGTCTTTGGACGATACCGGAGAAATTCCGGTAGGGACGCTCAGAATTCCGTCGTTTTTGTCACATAACAATAAGTATGTATGTTCCCGTTCCATATTGAAACACGCAATTGAACGCATAAAAAAAGAAACCTTTGATTTTATGTATCATCACCCGTCCATTTTACGTGAACTCAATATAACTCATGCATCAATTGAAGATGTTTACCTTACTTTAGCGACAGAACTTGAATTTTGGGTATCCACACCGGACGATATAGTCGATGAAGAAAAACTTTCAGCGTCTCAAGAACTTAAGGAACAGTATTGGAAACATACGGACGGAGAAGTTCGCTCAGCACTTGAAGACGTTTTGACGGTTATGGATCTTTACGGTTTTAAACCTGAAATGGGACATAAAGAAGTAGGGGGAGTAACTTCCAAAATTTCAGTCAACGGAAAATCCGAACACGTTATGGAACAGCTCGAAGTTGATTGGAAATACGATAATCCGATGGATACCGCCGATAAAGAACATTTTATTCGCCATTTGATAAAAGATATATTCCATTTGCATAAACTGGAAGTTACTTTCAGAGCCAAACCCGTGGAAGGAGTTGCTGGCAGCGGCAAGCACCTGCATATAGGCGTAGGATTGAATTTGAAAGACAAAAACAAAGTCAATCTTTATTCTTATAATGGCAACGAAAAACACTATATGACATCATACGGCTATGGGGCGCTTATGGGTATACTTAAAAACTATGAAGTTATAAATCCGTTTATCGCATGGACAAACGATTCCATGAATCGCCTGAAACCCGATTTTGAGGCGCCGGTATGCATTGTCGCATCTTTAGGAAATTCAATTAACGAACCGTCACGCAATCGTTCAGTTTTAATCGGACTTATTAAAGAAAATAATAACCCCTTATCCACAAGATTTGAACTCAGATCTCCCAACCCTCACAATAATGTATATATTATAACGGCGGCTTGCTATCAATGTATGATAGACGGTTTAAAAAATTCGACCATGAAAAATCCTCTGTATAAAATTGAAGAAGAATTTTCCAAAAAAGAAGGGGACGATTCTTCATATTTAGAAAAACATAGAGAATACAGAAGTGAAAAAAATATATTTTCGGATTATACGCCGGAAGAAAGAGAACGCAAATTTGGCAAACCTGTAAATACGGTTTATGAAAACATGATGAATTTCAAGCTATATCCGCATAAGGTCGAAGTGCTTAAAGCAGATGATGTATTTACCGATGAAATCATAGATTCTTTTACTACGGCCATGATAGAAAAATGGGAAAATCAAATCAAACACCGCATTATTCCCGATAATATGAAACTTGTAAAATCATATAGCCTGATAAAATCCGAAGAAAACAACATCACCGATATAGATTCCGACAGATGGCAGGAAATAAGCGCTTTGAGATGGGAACTTTTGAAGGACTCATCAAATAAAAAATCAATATTTACAACCTTGAAAGAAAATCTGGATGATGAAAAATATTTGGAGGCGTCGGAACTTCTGCTCGTTATGAATGAAAAGATGCAAAAACTTAAGGAACTGTATACTATATATAAGCGCAATATATTTTAAAAAAACTCTCCGATTAAAAAATCGGAGAGTTTTTTTTAGTTTCTCGGTCTTGAAAAATACTCGGTATGAAGGAGCTTATGAGCAATTTCACTTCCGGGTTCACCCAGAAAGTTTTTGTAAAGTTCCTGTACTTTTTCATTTTCATACGACATACGTTTTTCCTTGTTTCGATCTTCTGCATATATTGCATCGGCACGTTGTTTTAATATATCTATGTTGCCGTGGTGATACGGTTGACCTGCGCCTCCTATGCAGCCTCCGGGGCAAGCCATTATTTCTATTGCGTCGTATTCCTTAATTCCGTTTCTTATATCTTCAAGTAATTTACGTGCATTTCCCAAACCGTGAGCTACAGCTATTTTAAGTTCTTTGTCAAATCCGTCTATATTTATTACCGCTTCTTTTATTCCGTCAAATCCTCTTAAATCTTTAAATTCTATATCTTCAGCTTTAAGATCCGAACCGGTTATCATATTGTATGCAGTTCTTACCGTAGCCTCTATTACCCCGCCTGTAGTTGCGAATATTACTCCGGCACCGGTGGATTCTCCCAGCGGATCGTCAAAATCGCTTTCCGCCAGTTCGTTAAAGTTAATTCCCGCCTCTTTTATCATAATGGCAAGTTCTCTTGTAGTAATTACGATGTCGACGTCTTTTTCTCCGCTGTTACTCAGTTCTTCACGTTTAGCCTCATATTTTTTAGCAACGCACGGCATTACTGAAACCAAGGTTATATCTTCAGGAGCCAAGCCGAATTTTTGTGCGAGGTATGTTTTGGTTATTGCGCCGAACATTTCGTGCGGAGATTTACAGGTACTTGGAATATCCAAAAGATCCGGGAAGAAATGTTCAAAGAAGTTTACCCAACTTGGACAACAACTTGTAAGAATAGGCAGTTTTCCGTTATTTGTAAGTCTTTCTACAAATTCCGTAGCTTCTTCCATTATGGTTAAATCTGCCGCAAAATCCGTATCAAAAACTTTATCAAAGCCTAATCGTCTTAAAGCGGTCACCATTTTTCCGGTTACGGACTGTCCGGGTTTCATGGCAAATTCTTCACCTAGAGCAACTCTCACCGCCGGGGCGGTTTGTACGAAAACTTTTTTTCTGGTGTTTAAAGCCTCCCACACGGATTTTATATTACTAACTTCCGTAAGCGCACCTGTAGGGCATACGGCAACACATTGTCCGCAGAATGTGCAGGTGGTTTCACTCATGGGGTGGTTGAAAGCCGCACCTATGTGTGTTTTAAATCCTCTGCCTATTACCGAAAGCGCGCCTACGGTTTGGACTTGACTGCACATAACTTCACAACGTTTACAAAGTATACATTTATTCGGATCTCTTATTATGGAATAACCGTCGTCTATTATAGGAAGATTATGTTTTTCACCTTGATAGTGAATTTCCCTTATACCCAGATTTTGTGCAAGTTTTTGAAGTTCACATTTCAAGTTCATTGCGCAGGTAAGACAACTGTTCGGGTGATCCGAAAGTAAAAGTTCAACTATCGTACGACGTGCCTGTATGGCTCGAAACGAATCCACGTTTATATCCATGCCTTCTTTGCAGACGGTGGCACACGAAGGAATAAGTTTTTGTTTGCCGACTTCTTCGACTACGCATACTCTACATGAAGCCTGTTCATTTAAAAAATGAAATGCGTGCAAATCCAAATGGCATAACGTCGGAATATTTATACCCATATCTTTAGCGGCTTGCAGAATGGTGGTACCTTCCTGAACAGAAGTTTCCCGCCCGTTTATTTTAAGATTTATCATTCTTTAACCTCCTAAAGTTTACTTATAGCATGAACCGGACAATTGTTGAAACATTCGCCGCATTTTATACACTTGCTTTGATCTATATGGTGCATTTCTTTAACTTCGCCGGAGATACAACCTACAGGGCAGTGTTGACGGCATCTTGTACAACCTACGCACTTATATCCGATTTCATATCTTAAGAGCGCTTTACATGAATGCGCATTACATCTTTTATGCAGTGCGTGTTCTCTGTATTCTTCCTCAAAATATTTAATTGTCGAAAGAACAGGATTTGGGGATGCTTGTCCGAGACCGCAAAGTGAAGTATTGCAGATAACTTCACTTAGATTTTTAAGTTTATTTATATCACTCAGTTCAGCCTCACCTTTGGTAAACTTGTCGAGCATCTCATATAAGCGTTTATTACCTATACGACACGGTGTACATTTACCGCAAGATTCACTTACGCTGAATTCAAGGAAAAATTTGGCTATATCCACCATACAGTCATCTTCGTCCATTACTACGAGTCCGCCGGAACCCATGATCGAACCTATTGCATTAAGTGATTCATAATCCACGCCGGTATCGAACAACCTTGCTGGAATACACCCGCCGGAAGGGCCTCCCGTTTGTACCGCCTTGGCCCTTTTCATGTCGGGAATACCTGCACCTATGCCGTAAACTATCTCATATATGCTCATTCCCATCGGAACTTCCACAAGCCCCGGACGATTTATCTTGCCTACGAGTGCAAAAACTTTTGTGCCCGACGATTTTTCCGTACCTATACTTCTAAACCAATCTGCACCGTGTTCTATAATTTGCGCAACGTTTGCAAAAGTTTCAACATTATTTAAAACAGTCGGTTTTTGCCATAACCCTTTTACGCTGGATCTGAATTTTTTGTATCGAGGCATACCTCTGTGACCTTCTATGGATTCCATGAGTGCGGTAGCTTCACCGCACACAAAAGCGCCGGCGCCGAGCCTTAATGAAATATCAAAAGAAAAATCACTTCCTAAAATATTGTCACCCAGCAAATTTAGAGCCTTAGCCTTTTTGATTGCCTCTCTCAAAGTTTCCACGGCTTTCGGATATTCGGCTCTTACATATATAAAGCCCTGCTTGGAACCTATAGCGTAACCGCATATAGCCATCCCTTCAAGCACACTGTGCGGATCGCCTTCAAGTATGGATCTGTCCATAAATGCACCGGGATCGCCTTCGTCGGCGTTACAAATTACATATTTCGGATCATCGTCAACCCTGTAAGCGCCTTCCCATTTTCGCCCTGTCGGAAAACCTGCTCCGCCCCTGCCTCTTAAATTGGAATCTTTTACAATATCTATTATTTCTTTCGGCTACTTTGTCAGCGCCTTCGCCAATGAAAAATATCCTCCGAAAGCTATATACTCTTTTATATTGTAGGGATCTATAATATCGTAATTTTTTAAAGCGATACGCAATTGTTTTTCATAATAATCGCCCTTTAATCTTACTTTGTTGTCTTCGATAATGTATTTGTCATCTCTTAAACTTAAAAAATTAAGAATTTGAGGTAATTCTTCCTCTTTAATCTTTGACAGTTTTTCTATATCCACCATGCTGTACCTCCTATTTAACTAATTCTTCCAAAACCGTATCCACATCTTCCGGTTTAAAATCGAGATACACTTTGTCATTTATTACAACTACGGGCGCATGACTGCATTGACCGACGCATCTGGTTTCAACTATTGAAAACATCATATCTTCGGTAGTTTCCCCAACCTTTATATTGAGCTTTTCTTCAAAAGCTGAAAGAATATCCGCCGAACCTTTTACATAACAGGCGGTACCTAAACATACACTGATGGAATATTTCCCCTTCGGCACAAAAGTAAACTGCGCATAAAATGTAGCTACACCGTAAATTTCCGAAGTTAAAATTCCAAGTTTTTTGGAAATCATATTTACAATAGGCTCCGGAATATATCCGAATTTAGTCTGCGCCTCCTGTAAAACCGGCATTAAAGCACCTTTCATGTTTTTTTTACTGTCGATAAACTTGCCGAACTCTTTTACTTCGGGACTTTTCATATCGAACTTGATCGCCATGTAATTCCTCCTTCTTTTAATTCATATG
>CAMYCP010000060.1 GCA_947254385.1 uncultured Filifactor sp.
AGGTTTCCTAAAATTTATAATATCAGTTAATTCTTCATTTAAATATTTTGTCCGAACGAAAATTAGGAGGAGAAATGGATAAATTTGAGTATGTTAAACAGAAAGCACAATCCGCAAAAAATGCTTTCGGCGTGCTTTCCAATCTTTCAACCGCACAAAAAAATGCGGCATTAAAATCTGTATCCGATTCTCTCATAAAAAATATGCAAAAAATTCTCTCAGCCAATAAAAAAGACCTTCATCTTATGAGAAGTCAAGGTATGCGTGAGGCGCTATTAGAACGCCTTACGGTGGATGAAAAACGCATACATGCAATGAAAGCGGGTTTGGAACACATAATATCTCTTCCTGATCCCGTCTTTGATGTGGAAAATGTAATTAAACGTCCGAACGGGATTTTAATTTCCAAAGTCAGAGTGCCGATAGGAGTAATAGGAATAATATATGAATCTCGTCCCGACGTGACACTTGATGCGGCGTCAATTTGTCTTAAATCCTCCAACGCCGTTATATTAAAGGGCGGTAAGGAGGCTATAAACACAAATATCGCAATAGTTGAGGCGATACATTCCGGACTTTCAAATTCCGATATACCTTCCGATTGTGTGCAGTTTATAGAAGATACCGATCGCATGGCTACTACTGCACTCATGGAAATGACGGGATTGGTCGATCTTTTAATTCCAAGAGGCGGAAAGGGATTAATAAACGCAGTTTTAAAAAATGCCAAAGTACCGGTAATAAAAACAGGAGAAGGCAACTGTCATCTTTATGTGGACGATACTTCAAACTTAAATATGGCGTTAAACATAGCATACAACGGCAAGACACAACGCCCCGGTGCTTGTAATGCAATAGAGACGATACTGGTACATGAAAAAATTGCCGATAAATTTTTGCCCGTTCTGTACGATAAGTTTAAAAATGAGGTTGAAATGCGCGGTTGTGTAGAAACACGCAAAATTATACCTGAAATTAAAATTGCGACGGAAGACGATTATAATACGGAATTTTTGGATATGATTGTCGCAATAAAAATTGTAGGTTCGATTGATGAAGCAATAGAACACATTGCAAAATACGGTACGGGGCATTCCGAGGTAATAGTTACGGACAGTCTTAAAAATGCTGAAAAATTTAAAAGAGAAGTTGATGCTGCGGCGGTTTATGTAAACGCATCTTCAAGGTTCACTGACGGCGGTGAATTCGGTTTCGGTGCGGAAATCGGAATTTCAACTCAAAAATTTCATGCACGAGGACCTATGGGACTTAAAGAGATGACTACCTATAAGTATGTAATTACAGGCGAAGGTCAAATAAGATAGATGAAATATACTGAAATTGTTTCAAAAGACAATCCTGTTTTTAAAGTCGCCAAAACACTGCTCACGCCAAGGGGAATAAAAAAATCCGGCTTATTTTTGGCGGAGGGCTATCGGGCGGTAAAGCAGATAATATCGTACGGCGGACAGGATAAAATTTTGGTAAGAAAAAGTGCGCTTGAGGAGTTTTTAACTAAGATACCGGATTTTGACGGCTCCGTTTACGTCTTATCAAATATTTTGTTTGATTCTTTGTCGGACACGGTAAACTCACAAGGCGTAATTTTAATATCCGAAAAGTCGACATATGACATAAGTAAACTGTTTCATCTTAAAAAAGCGGTTGTTGTTATGGCGGACGGCGTACAAGATCCCGGCAACTTGGGTTCGATTATACGCACGGCGGTATCTTTCGATGCGGTGGCGGTTTTGTGTAATAAAGGCACGACGGAGCCGTTTTCACTTAAAGCCGTAAGATCTTCAATGGGCGGCTGCTTTAAAATTCCGATAATTGAAACAGACACAAATTTTATATCAAATTTAAAAGCAAACGGTTATACGATTTACGGTTCATTTTTGTCTTCCGATTCCATAAATTATGCCGAGACTTCATATTCCGAAAAAAGTGTAATAATAATGGGAAACGAAGGCAGCGGAATATCAAATGAAGTTTCGGCTCTATGCGATCACAAAATACACATACCTATGAGTTCTAAAATGGAGTCGCTCAATGTATCAGTAGCCTGCGCTATAATATTGAGCAGAATTTATCAACTTGAGAAAAAATAAAATGATATTATTTGGAGTAATTATAAGATTAACAATAGATGTTTAAAGTTAATACTGTTTTGTTTTTAAAAATGTAGTATACAATCTTGAGCAGAATTTATCATAAAGTTGTATTATAAAAAATTCTAAAGTGAAAATTAATACTACAATTTCTTATGCAACTTGGTATAAGTAAAAAAATTTTATTTGTAAAACATAAAAATTGGAGGAGACATGGATAAAATAAAAGTCGCCGTACTCGGTGCTACGGGTATGGTAGGGCAAAGGTTTATAACTTTGCTTGAAAATCACCCGTATTTCGATGTAACCGTTTTGGCTGCAAGTGAACGTTCGGCAGGTAAAAAATATAAAAATCTTATGTCGGACAAATGGAAAATTGAAAGACCTATGCCCAAGTATGCTGAAGACATAACGGTAAAAGATGTATATGACGTTGAAAATATAAGCAAGGAAGTAAGTCTTGCATTTTGTGCGCTCAACATGAGTGCGAATGAAATAAAGGATATTGAGGAACGATATGCGAAAGCTGAAGTTGTAATTGTATCGAACAATTCGGCAAATAGACATACACCTGATGTACCTATGCTTATGCCTGAAATCAACTATAGACATCTGGAGGCGATACCGGCGCAGAAAAAACGTTTGGGGACAAAGTACGGATTTATTTTGGTAAAACCGAACTGTTCCATACAAAGTTACGTGCCGGCGCTCGACGCCCTCAAAGAATTCGGACTTGAAAAAGTTATAGTAAGTACTTATCAGGCAATCTCGGGAAGCGGAAAGACGTTTTCAGAATGGCCGGAAATTAATGATAACGTTATTCCTTATATATCGGGTGAAGAAGAAAAAAGCGAAAAAGAACCGCTCAAAGTATGGGGAACTTTTGACGGGAATAAGTTTATAAATGCGACAAAACCGATAATTTCAGCGCAATGTATCCGTGTGCCGGTAAGTGACGGACACCTTGCGACCGTAAGCGTTAAATTTACAAATAAGCCTACAATCGAAGAAATAATAGACAGATGGGAAAATTATACTTCGGAAATATCAAAATACAATTTGCCGACATCACCCGCAAAATTTTTGACTTATTTTAAAGAAAACGACAGACCGCAAACCGGACTTGACCGCAATTTGTACGGCGGTATGGGTATATCCGTCGGAAGAATAAGAGAAGACAATATACTCGATTACAAATTTGTATGCCTTTCACACAACACTTTAAGAGGTGCGGCGGGCGGAGCGCTTTTGGGAGCGGAACTTTTAAAAGCGCGCGGGTATCTTGAAAGATAGTTGAAAATGTGCTATTATTTTTGTAAGAGCAAAAATTGAAGAGAGTAGTTGTTTGAGTTGTCTACAGAGAGAAAGTTAAGGTGCGAGCTTTCGGCAATTTGGCGATGAAGTTCACTTCAAAGCTAAAAAGATGAAACGGTATTTATGGGTATTTCTAAAAATTCATAAAAATCAAAAAAATAAAATTTGATACATTGTAAAATCAATATTTTATTTTTTTAAATGGAATTTTTAGAGGTTTTCTTTGTGATAAATTTTACACAAACATATCGGATTAGTTTTTTTCGTGCGACAAGACGTTACACTGTCCAAGAGAATCCTTTCAAAAAATAGGGTGGTACCGCGCAATGCGCCCCTATACGAAAGGATTTTATTTTTTTAGGAGGTAAATTATGAATGAAACATTGGAACGCATTAAAAAAGAAGCGCTGGAAGTTATTGAAAAAGCTGCTGACATTGAAGAAGTAGAAATCGCGCGTGTTAAGTTTTTAGGGAAAAAACAGGAGCTTGCAAGTCTTTCCAAGCAAATAGGCAAACTTTTGCCCAAAGAGCGCCCGCTCGCCGGAGAAAAGATAAATGAAACGCGCCGTATTATAGAAAATGCCGTTTTAGAAAAAAAAGAAAGATTTAAAGCGGAAAAACTCAATCAAAAACTTAAATCGGAAAAAATTGACGTGACGGAACCCGCAAAACCCGTTTTAACCGGCAAACAACATCCTGTTACACTTGTAATATCTGAAATTGAAAAGATTTTTATAAACATGGGCTTTTCTGTAAAAGAAGGCCCCGAGATAGAAACCGTAACCAACAATTTCGATTTGTTAAATGCTCCCAAACATCACCCGTCACGTGATATGACCGATACTTTTTATATTGACGAAAAACTGCTTTTAAGAACGCAAACTTCTCCGGTACAAGTACGCACAATGTTAAGCGAACCTCTGCCCATAAGAATGATTTCCCCCGGCAGATGTTTTAGACGTGATACTCCCGATGCCACACATTCACCCATGTTTCACCAAGTGGAAGGATTGGTCGTAGGTAAAGGTATAACTTTCGGTAATTTAAAAGAAACGCTTGAAGAATTTGCAGTGGAATTTTTCGGCAAAGATACAAAAACCAAATTCAGACCTCACAATTTTCCTTTTACCGAACCCAGCGCCGAAGTGGACGTGTCGTGTTTTAAATGTGGTGGAAAAGGTTGTTCCATATGTAAAGGCGAGGGATTTATAGAAATACTCGGTGCCGGTCTGGTTCATCCGAATGTACTTCGTAATTGCGGGATAGATCCCGATGTTTACTCCGGATATGCGTTCGGGCTTGGAGTGGAAAGAGTTGCGATGCTTAAATATGAAATAGACGACATCAGACTCTTGTATGAAAATGATATGAGATTTTTAAATCAATTTTAAGACAGGAGGGCATATGTTATTACCTTTAAATTGGCTCAAAGATTATGTAGATTTTGATATAGACGCCTTAAAACTTGCAGATGAACTCACTTTAACGGGAACTAAAGCCGAAACCGTAAATTTTATGGGAAAAGAAATACAAGGCGTGTCAG
Source organism: uncultured Filifactor sp. (assembly GCA_947254385.1). Classification (GTDB taxonomy): domain Bacteria; phylum Bacillota; class Clostridia; order Peptostreptococcales; family Filifactoraceae; genus CAMYCP01. Next base: position 4,969 of record CAMYCP010000060.1, read on the forward strand.
TCGGTAAGGTGATTCAACTTGAAAAACACCCCGACGCCGATGAACTTAGCGTAGCAAAACTTGACACGGGAGATAAAAAAGTTACGATAGTAACTTCGGCAAAAAATCTTAAAATAGGAGATTATGTACCGGTAGCTCTTACAGGAGCAATTCTTCCCGGAGATAAAAAAATTGAAAGCGTTACCATGCGCGGCATAAAGTCGGACGGCATGATGTGCAGCTTAGGAGAACTCGGAATAGAAAATAAATATCTTTCCGATGAAGAAAAATCCGGAATATACGTACTTGATGAACCGGAAACTTTGGGGAAAGATATAAAAGAAGTTTTAAATCTTAACGATGCCGTGATAGAATTTGAACTTACCGCCAACCGTCCCGATTGTAATTCAATCATAGGAATGGCGAGGGAAACCGCCGCAACTCTCAAAAAAACTCTCAAACTTCCGGATAATACTTTAAAAGAAGAGGGAGATACTTTTAAATTAAAAGCGGTGATAGAAAATCATGATATGTGTGAACGTTATATGCTCAGAGAAGTTACAGATGTCAAAATCGGCAAATCTCCTTATTTTATAAGAGAACGTCTCATAAAATCCGGTATCAGACCTATAAACAACATAGTGGATCTTACAAATTATGTGATGATAGAATACGGGCAACCGCTGCACGCATTTGATAGAAACGCTGTAAAAGGTGACACGATAAGAGTTGGAAATATAACGGAAGAAAATACTTTTACAACGCTTGACGGACAGGAAAGAAAAATTGATTCCTCCATGATATTCATAAAAGACGGAGAAAAACCGATTGCTTTAGGCGGAGTAATGGGCGGAGAAAATTCGATGATAAATTCCAACACGGATCATATAATAATAGAGTCCGCTTGTTTCAATTCAGAGATAATCCGTCAAACTTCCAAAAAACTTTCACTTAGAAGTGACGCATCTATACGTTATGAAAAAGGAATAGACCCGGTGCGTTGTGAATATGCGTTGGATCGAATCTGCTCCCTCATAGAACGACTCGGTATAGGTAAAGTATGTAAGGGTAAAGCCGATGTACACGCTGAACTTAAGAAAAATTCAGAAATCAAAATAACGTCCTTAGAGATAAACTCCGCAATCGGTACTTTCATGGATATTCATGAAATGGAAAATATCTTGGACAGGCTGTATTTTAAGGTTGAAAATAAAGGCGAAGAACTCACCGTAACAGCGCCTTTCTTCAGAACGGATATAGAACAAAAAGCCGACATAGTGGAAGAAATTGCGCGAATGTACGGATTTAAAAAAATTAAAGCTGCACCTATATACGGAGAAATCTTAAGCGCTACGGAATCCGATGAATATAAATTTGAAAAATTAATTAAATCCGAGGCTATGAAAGCCGGGCTTAATGAAATGCTCAGCTATTCTTTCGTAAGTTCTGACGGAGTTAAAAAATGCCGTTTAACTGATGAGAGATATTTAAAATATGTAAAAATTTTAAACCCGCTGGGAGAAGAAACTTCCGTAATGCGTACAAGTTTAGTTCCCAACATGATGCAGATTGTAGAGACGAACGTATCGGCTAAAAATGAAACATTTTACGGATTTGAATACGGAACGGTATTTTTTGATGATAAAATACCGGTAGAAGAAAAATCCATGGTTATTGCCACATATGGAAAATATGAAGATTTTTTCACCTTAAAGGCTAGAGTAAACTCAATATTAAAAAATTTACGTTTTAAAAATTTCGAGTACCTACCTGTAAGTTCGGATCCGTATTTTCATCCGGGAAAATGCGCCGATGTAATAATTGACGAAACACCGGTTTTAAGAATGGGCGAAGTGCATCCAAGCGTACTTGAAAATTATGGGATAAAAACCAAAGTGTATGTTGGAGTATTCAATATACCTGAAATATACAAACTCTACAATCCCGTTATAAAATATGAAAGCATAATCAGATTTCCGGCGCTTGAACGTGATATAGCTCTTGTGGCGGATGAAGATATAAATGTCGGTAAAATAGAAAAAGCAATAAAGAGTGCCGGCGGAGACTACCTTGAAAAAATACATTTATTTGATATATACAGAGGAAAAAGCATACCTGAAGGCAAAAAATCCGTGGCATATTCACTGTACTACAGAAAACCGGACGGTACAATGACTGACGAAGAGGCGGAAAGTTTGCAGGAAAAGATACTTGCAAAAATTAAAACGAAATTCGGCTTAAAACTTAGAGAATAAATAATAAAAAACGATCTTAGCTTAAAAAGTTAAGATCGTTTTTACTTGTACAAAAAGTTTATAAGATAACTTAACCCGTTGTGCTAGTTAAAAATAAAGAAAACTTCAACAAAATATGCTATCCT
>CAMYCP010000061.1 GCA_947254385.1 uncultured Filifactor sp.
GAAATTTTTGCAAGTTTTTATTATAAAAAATCATGTTTACAATAAAATAAAACTATGCTATATTGTAGTTGAGCGATGAAGAAGAGAAGTATTCATATTGTCCGTTTAAAGAGAGGCGCCGGTTGATGAGAGGCGTTCGGTATATATGATGAAAGGCACTTTGGAGCTTATAAAAAAAGAGACGCTTTTGTAAGCGTAATTAGGGTGGAACCGCGGAAAATCAACTTTCGTCCCTTGGCTTTTCAAGCCTTGGAATGAAAGTTTTTTTATTTTCGGGCATTTGGAAAAAACAATGGAAAAAATTGTGGCACTCTCCAAAGTCAGGGGATTTATTTTTCCGGGTTCGGAAATTTACGGCGGACTTGCAAACACTTGGGATTATGGCCCGTTAGGGGTTGAACTTAAAAACAATATCAAAAAAGCGTGGTGGAAAAAATTTGTACAGGAATCCCCGTACAACGTGGGACTTGACGCCGCAATACTTATGAATCCCGAAACTTGGGTAGCATCGGGACACGTCGGCAATTTTAGCGACCCTCTCTTAGACTGTAAAAAATGTAAATCCCGTTTCAGAGCGGATAAGCTCGTTTCTGAATATATAATCAAAAGAGACGGTGTGGAAACGAATGTGGACGGTTGGAGTCAGGAAGAACTTACAAAATTCATAAAAGAAAATAAAGTGCCGTGTCCGGATTGCGGCTCAACGGATTTTACGGATATAAGAAAATTCAACTTGATGTTTAAGACCTTTCAAGGTGTGACTGAAGACAGTGCGAATATGATTTATCTAAGACCCGAAACCGCTCAGGGGATATTTGTAAATTTCAAAAATGTACAACGCTCCGCACGCAAAAAAATTCCGTTCGGGATAGCACAAATCGGCAAATCTTTCAGAAATGAAATAACTCCCGGCAACTTTACGTTCAGAACACGTGAGTTTGAACAAATGGAGCTGGAATTTTTCTGTTCGCCCAAAGACGATTTAGAGTGGTTTCACTACTGGAAAGATTACTGCAGGAAATTTTTATTGTCGCTTAATATGAATGAAAAAAATCTCAGACTGAGAGACCACGAAAAAGAAGAACTCTCACACTACAGTAAAGCCACGACGGATTTTGAATATCTGTTCCCGTTCGGTTGGGGCGAACTTTGGGGAGTTGCGGATCGTACGGACTTTGATTTAAAGAGCCATATGAAACAATCCGGTGTTGATATGCATTATCAAGACCCGACAACTAACGAAAAATATATTCCCTACTGCATAGAACCGTCGCTTGGAGCGGATAGAGTGACGCTCGCCTTTTTGATAGATGCGTATGATGAAGAAACGCTTGAAGACGGCACGACACGCAACGTCTTGAGATTTCATCCGTATCTTGCGCCATTTAAAGCCGCCGTACTGCCCCTTACAAAAAAATTATCCGAACCTGCACTTAAACTATACGGCGAACTTTCAAAATATTTCAATGTGGATTACGATGAAACCGGCAGCATCGGCAAACGTTACAGAAGACACGATGAGGCGGGAACACCGTTTTGTTTGACATACGACTTCGATTCGTTGGACGATAATTCCGTAACTGTAAGGGACAGAGACAGCATGGAACAAGTCAGAATAAAAATCGATGATTTGAAAAATTATATAGAAGAAAGACTACAATTTTAACAAGATATTCATAAAAAATACAAAAAATGCTGAATTCAACAAAATAAAATGTTGAAATTCAGCATTTTTTATAAAAAATTACTTTTGCGTAGTTTATTTTAAGTCTAATTTCTGCTGTATGAAGAATTGAATTTGTCGGTTTTTACGATTTGTCCGTTGCGTTTTACCACACGAGTTACGGTAGTTCTATTGCCTGTAGTGTACGATTTGATATCGGTTACAAACGGCACCGTAGATTCGGTTGCAACGATTTTTATAGTGAGGTTGGAACCGTCGGCGGATGTTTTTATCTGTACGGGTACTTCATACACGTTTTTAAATTTGAAGTTAAGCTCCGGATAGTTTACGGTCGCATCGAATCCCGCCGGCAGGTAATGTACTCTCATGCTGTGCGCTCTTCTTTGTTTGATGTCCATACCGCTTCTTAAAGCGGCGTTGAACAATGTGGAAGACACTTGACAAAGTCCTCCGCCGTACCCTCGGGCATCCTGTCCGTTTGCGAAAACACCCGATAATTTATAGCCTTGCGCTTTGCCGGCAGGACCTACGGTTTTATTGAAGTCGAAAGTTTCGCCGGGTTTAACGATGACACCGTTTAGACTGTTTGCGGCACGATTTACGTTAAATTTGCGATTGTAGGATGAGTTGTTGTATTTTGTGGTGCATGAACCTAAAGAGGTCGGGATTTTTTCTCTCGGTTTTTCAATCGGGCCGTTCGGTGAATTGTAATCTTTTTCCAGTGAGTCGAGTATCATGATGAAATCATCGGGTTCGTATGTGTCTTCAGATGTGATTTTTTCGGGGTCGGATAGCTGAACATCTGAAGTTTCCTCAGGGATATTCACTTCTTCGGTTTCGGATACATTGACATTTGGAGTTTCGGTTTCATTTTCCGCAAATGCAAAAGATGGCGTGAGTACAAGCAAACTTAATGACAACGCCAAATAAAACGCATATTTTCTTTTCAAAATTTACCTCCTCATTTTAATAAATTGAATGTGCAATAAATCAAAAAAAGTTTTTCGGATAATTTTTTGCATATTCATACAATTACTTACATATTTATAATATTATATCATGTAGAAAAAATCAATTTATTACATTATGAAAACAATTCACGAGGATTATATGAAAAAAAGCAATTCAATTATTTTAACCGAAGGCAAAATTTTACCCGCCATACTTAATTTGACATGGCCCATGATAGGTACATCGCTGCTTATGATGCTCTATAGCTTTACCGACATTTGGTGTGTCAGCCGTATAGGCAGCAATGCCGTTTCAGCCGTCGGCACGGGCGGGTTTGTACTGTGGTTTTCGGTAGCCGGAGCCTCTATATTTCGTTTAGGCACTCAAGTAAAAGTAAGTCACGCTTTAGGAAGAAGAGATGAAAACTCTGCAAAATCTTATGCGCTTTCCGGCATTCATTCAGCTTTTCTGTGCGGAGTTATAATGCTTTTTATCGTGTTATTTTTTGCCGATGATTTTATAAATTTTTTTAAATTCAAAGATGTTACCGTGATTTTAATGTGTAAAGCGTATCTGTTTCCGATTGCTCTCTCCATGCCGTTTTCTTTTTTAAATCCGGTATTTACAGGACTCATAACCGCATCGGGGCGCAGTCGATATCCGTTTTTTATAAATCTCATAGGATTGTGTATAAATATACCTTTGAATTTTTTGTTAGTGTTCGGGCTGTTTAATTTTCCTTCAATGGGCGTTAAGGGTGCGGCTTTTTCCACCATGACATCTCAAGTTGTAATGTGCATTTGTTTTGTTTTTGTTATCAAGAAATTAAATATTCCGTTTTATGATTTTAAATTATTTGTTTGGCCGGATATTAAAAAATCCTATGAGATTACTAAAACGGGGCTGCCTTACGGCATACAGGATATGTGTTTTGCCGCAATTTCCGTTGTGATAGGTAGATTTGTCGCATTTTTCGGCAATTCCGAGATATCGGCGCAAAAAATCGGCTCTCAGCTTGAGGGACTTTCATGGCAGACGGCGGACGGTTTTTCGTCGGCACTTTCAGTTTTTGTGGGACAAAATTATGCGGCTGAAAAATTTGACAGAGTAAAAAAAGGATATTTTGTGACATTGGCTTTTTCCTGCACAATAGGTTTAATAGCGTGTCTCATATTTTGCTTTGCGGGAGATAAGTTATTTTCATTATTTTTTAAAGATGATTTAGAGGCGGTATCCGCCGGTAAAGAATATCTTTTTATACTTGGATTTTCACAAATTTTTATGTGTATTGAGATAACGACGGCGGGATTTTTTAACGGCACGGGCGATACCGTTACGCCGTCCGTAGTGGGTGTAGTTTTTACAGCGCTCAGAATACCGTTTGCTTATGCTCTATCCAAGACGGAACTTGCTATAAACGGGATATGGCTTACGATTTGTGTTTCAAGTGTAATTAAAGGTGTTTTTTTAGTTATTCTTCTGATTAAAAAGAAAAAGTTGATATAAAATTTTGACTGAAACGCATTTGTATTGTACACTATAGGCAGGTATATATATTTTTTGGAAAGGAACGGATATGAAAAACGTAGTTTTGATTGTGGAAGACGAAGCGCCTATTTCCGATATTTTAAGTTTTAATTTAAAAAAAGAAGGATATGAAGTCAGAACCGCCTTTGACGGTGAAGAGGGATTAAAAAAAGCCTTGGAAAAAGATGTGGATTTAGTCCTTTTGGACGTTATGCTTCCGGTTATGGACGGGTTTGAGGTGTGCAAAAGAATAAGGATTTCATCCTCCGTACCCGTTATAATCGTAACCGCAAAGGAAGAAGAAGTCGATAAAGTCCTCGGTTTGGAACTTGGAGCGGATGATTATATAACCAAACCTTTCAGCATGAGAGAACTCATAGCGCGCGTAAAAGCCAACATACGCCGAAACTCGATGTTACCGACGACGGAAGACGAAACTGCCGGTACTGCCGGTTCGGATATTTTAAACGTGCGGGATCTTACCATAGATTCATCGAGATATGAAGTTAAAAAGCGCGGACAATTGTTGGAACTTACCGTTAGAGAATACGAACTTTTAAAATATCTTGCGCAAAACAAAGATCAGGTGTTTTCAAGGGAACAACTGCTTGAACAGGTATGGGATTATGAATATTACGGCGACATCAGAACTGTCGATGTGACTGTGAGACGGCTTAGAGAAAAACTGGAGGATAATTCTTCAGATCCCGATTACATAATGACTAAAAGAGGTTTGGGATATTATTTTAAAGACAAGTAATATTTTCTTTTTAAGAGAATAAAATGGGGGAAAGACTTTTGTCCGCCGGAGAAAATGTTGAACTTAAACTTCAAATTGAACAGGATTTTATGAATGAACTCGGCACACTTCAAGCAAAACTTGAACGTATGAAGGTACCCAAAAAATATAGGGAAGTTCATAAAGAAATTGTGAAAAAATATGCACAAGTGGCGGAAGAACTGGATTATAGTCTGCGCGGTGAAATTACCGGCAACGAATATTTAAAGAAAAAGGGTAAGGCGATAAAAGAAGAACACGATATGGAAGAAGTTAAACGTACAGTGGATATGATAAAGGAACATACGCAATTTGCAAGATGATAAAAATTTTTAAGAAAGGGCTGAAAAGCGGACCGGACGATAGAAAATAGAAGTCCGTAATTTCAGTAAAATAAAAACTTGTTTAAAAGTATTAAATGGAAACTGATATTTTTATACTTCACGCTGGTTTTTATCGCTATGTCAATCGTTGCACTCTTCATAACCGATCAGCTCATGAGATATAACTTGAGTACAGTTAAACAGACGCTCGTTTTGTCGGCGGAAAATCTGATAAAAGAGAATATGTTGCAAGATGGCGACGTAATTACAAACAGGTTCGATATTCAGCGCAGTTTAAACAACACCGCTCTTCCCGAAGGATACGAAATATCGGTAATAGATCTAAACACCAACTTAATAGCGGCATCCACCAACAACAATTTAAGTCGTGATTTTAATGACGACTATTCACTCAAATATGCACCGGACGTATTTGATGAAGAAGTATTGTTATCGACTGAAAGTAAAGACAGAGTGGAAAAAATAATACTCGACAATATCGAAAAATCAAGGCGCAGTTTAAACATAGCCATGCGTTATGACAATGCGGACAAAAGTCGCGGTTTTATAATATACTTGCGTGCCTCTTTAGCCGACATAGACTCAAATATGAACCGTGTCAAGATAATTTTTTTTAACGCTACACTAATCGCCCTGCTTGTAACGATCGTACTCGGATATTTTATCTCCTTTTCAATAACCGTACCGATTAACGACCTTAAAGACAAGGCGGTAAAAATGTCGGACGGAGATTTCAGCCAGAGGGCGGAAATTAAATCTTCCGATGAAATAGGTGAACTGGCGGGTGCGTTTAATTTTTTGACCGAACGACTCAGCAGCACGCTCATAGAAATTTCATCGGAACAAAACAAACTTAAAGCCATAATAGAACACATGGACGACGGACTTTTGGCAGTGGATAAAAACGAAAAAATCGTCCACTATAACAACGCCGCCGTAAAATTGTTAGCCGCCGCGGACATAGGAGAAAAAAGCACGTTTAATGAAATATTTAAGCCCGATCTTGAAGAAATCAACTTCAAAAAAATAACTGAATGTGCAAAAAACGGCAAAACCACCGCATTTACAATATCACGCAAAGACAGAATCTTAAAAGTATCTCCTGCATTTTACAGTGACGACTCCCATACTATAGAGGGATATGCCGTACTCTTTCAAGACATAACCGAACATGAACGGCTCGATAACATGAGAAAAGAATTTGTCGCAAACGTCTCTCATGAACTTAAAACTCCCATAACCACTATTAAAAGTTATGCGGAAACATTGCTCGACAGCAATTTGGAAGATAGAGACCTGATATTTAAATTCATCTCCGTAATCAACAAAGAATCCGACAGAATGACTGCACTCATAAGAGATCTTTTGCAACTCTCACACATAGACTTCAAAAAAGAAAAGTGGAATTACGAAAATACCGACATCAAATTTATCATAAATGAAACATCTGAAAAACTTAAAATGTTCGCCGAAGAAAAAAAACAACAAATTTCAACCCTTCTTCCCGAATATCCGCTCTCAGCTTATGTTGACCGCTCAAAAACGGAGCAGGTAATAACCAACATACTCTCAAACTCCATAAAATATACACAAAACGGAGGGCATATCGAAATAAAAGCCGAAAAAATGGGATCAAATATACTGATAAAAATTAAAGATGACGGAATAGGAATACCTGAAAAAGACATACCTCATATATTTGAAAGATTTTATCGTGTAGACAAAGGCAGATCCCGTGCGCAGGGAGGAACCGGACTTGGGCTTTCAATAGCACAAAACATAATAAACGAACACAAAGGTGAAATAAAAGTAAATTCGAAAGTCGGCATAGGTACGGAATTTATAATATCGATACCTGAAAATTATAAAAAAATATAAATAGCCGTAAATTCGGGATTACTTGATAATTCCGAGATTACGGCTATAAAAGTATAAAGACCTCTTGCAATACAGATTTGATTTTATACTGAATTGCATAAGAAATTGTAGTATCAATTTTCACTTTGAATTTTT
>CAMYCP010000062.1 GCA_947254385.1 uncultured Filifactor sp.
ATACTACAATTTCTTATGCAATTCAGTATTAGAAGTATTTTTAATCAAAATTTTTTAAATCCATAAGTTTTACTTACCTACACAGAAATTTTGAAAAACCGCATCCAATATGTCATCGTTTATTATATTTCCTGTTATTTCTCCCAATGCGTCATAAGAAATTTTAAAATCATTTTCCAATATATCGACCGGTATTTTATTTTGTATTGCAGATTTTGCATCTTCCGCACTTTTTATGGCGCGCATAAGTGCGTCTTTTTGGCGTATATTTGTAAGCAACGCTCTTTGATCGCGGATTATTTCGCCGACGTTTATCTCTTCGGTTATAAGTTGTTTGAGTTTTTCTATTCCCTCACCTGATTTTATAGAAATTTTTACGATTTTGTCGTTATTTTCGGTTTTTATATCATCAAGTGTAATTTTTTGAGGCAGGTCACATTTATTAAGCAGGATTATTCTGTATTTATCACGTGAATTTTCAAGTATTTTTAAATCATCATCGGTCAAAGCGGAGGAGCCGTCAAGCATAAGCAGCACCAAATCCGCCTCACGCATAACTTTTTCGGAGCGTTCAACTCCGATTTTTTCAACTTTGTCTTCGGTATCACGTATGCCTGCCGTGTCGATTATATTGAGAAGTACTCCGCCTAAAGTTACATATTCTTCTATCGTGTCTCTGGTCGTACCTTCAATATCCGTAACTATTGCACGTTCTTCATTTAGGAGAAGATTTAAAAGTGAAGATTTACCGACGTTGGGTCTACCTGCTATTACGGTTTTTATACCGTCTTTTATTATTTTTCCGGAATTGAATGTTTTTAAAAGTGCGTTCATTTTTTCCAAATGTGAATTTATTTCAGTTTGCAGGTATTCATATGTTATGTCGGGTGTATCTTCTTCCGGAAAGTCTATTGCTGCAGTTAATGCGGCTATGTTTTTTAACAGTGCGTCGGTTATTTTTTTCACTTCTTTTGAGAGTTTGCCTGAAAGTTGTGTTTCTGCGACATATAAAGCCTCTTCGGTTTTGGCATTTATTATGTCCATGACCGCCTCAGCTTGAGAAAGGTCGATTCTGCCGTTTAAAAACGCTCTTTCGGTAAATTCTCCGGCGTTTGCAAGACGTGCACCGTTTTCAAGTACTGTCTCAAGTATTTTGCGTGTGACGACAGCTCCCCCGTGACAGTTTATTTCTACAATATCTTCCCTGGTGTAAGTGTTCGGCGCTTTCATACGGCTTACCAACACTTCATCTAAATTTTTGTTGTTCGATATTATGTGTCCGTATACCAATTGTTTGTCCGTAAAAGTTCCATTTTTGGTTACGAAAATTTTATTCAAAATTTCAAAAGCTCTGTCTCCGCTCATTCTTACTATTGAAATTGCTCCTGCTCCCGCAGGTGTGGAGACGGCGGCTATAGTATCCGAAAAAAACATATATGCTCCAAATTTATTTTTTAATTGTGGAAATTTCAAATACTGATTTGCTTTTAAAAATGTAGTATACAATTTTAAGCAGAATTTATCATAAAGTTGTATTGAAAGAATACTGCAATTTCTTATAAAGCTCAGTATAAAAACTGTTTTCAAAAAATAAAATATTGATTTTACAACATATCAAATTTTATTTTTTTAATTTTTAAGTATTTCATATGATAAGATTTGAAAAATTTAATTTGTATATTTTGCAAACCAACGTGTTATTTCTTCAATTCTTCTAAGTCTTGCGGACGGTGTACCTGTGTTGTAGAGATTGTGGTCTTCTCCTCGTATCATTAAAAGTCTTGCAGGTACATCATGGTATTTAAGTGCGGTAAACATACCTATTCCCTGTCCCATGGTTACCCTATAGTCTGAAGTGCCGACTATGAATAATGTAGGTGTTTTAACATTATCGGCGTTTTTAAGGGGCGAGTCGTTCCACAATTTTTCAAAATTGCTCCAAGGAGTTGCGCCGAACTGATCTTCAATGTAATAAAATCCGGATTGTGACATTATGAATTTGGTTATCCAGTCTGAAATTCCACTGTCCGATACCGCCGCACAAAATTTGTCACTTCGGGTAATTATGGTATTTACCATGTAACCGCCGTAGGAATAGCCGATAAGGCATAAGCGTTTTTTATCAATTTGCGGAATTTTTTCCATGACATAATCGGTAAATCCCATAAATTGATTGTAATCGTCCACGCCGTATTTTCCGCGAGTGTCGGCAAATTTATTGCCTTTGCCGTCACTTCCTACGGGGTTACAATACATTACCACATAGCCGGAATTTGCCCAGTATTGCATTTCATGATAAAACACGTCGTTATATATGTCCTTCGGGCCGCCGTGTATCGTTAGTATTGCGGGATAGGTTGAAATTTCATCGAAATCCGGCGGTAAAAGTACGTATCCGTCCACATCGTATCCGTCAACCTTATACGTCATGCGTGTTATATGTGCTATTTCATTTTCAGAGTAAAAATTCGAATTAAAATCCGTGAGTTCAATTTCAGAATCGTTTTCGGCAAGATATACTTCTTCCAAAGCGTAATCTCTAAGACCGATAAAGTATATTTTTTTATTTCTAACATCGAACGATTCCACAGAGCCTTTAGGCAAAGTCATGTCACTTATGTTGCCGTGTTTGTCGATGCGTTTTATCAGACTGTTACGACTTTCGGTAGCTATGAAGTAGAGATATTCGCCTTCGGTTTTAAAAGTAAAGCCGTTTTTGTACATACAATCCGACATAACCGTATTGCCGGTTGAAATATCAGGATCTGCTATAAGTTTCAAATTTTTGTCTTCTAAGGTATAAAAACACGGATTTTCATTAAAACCGTAACGCTTTGCGGAATTTGCAACAATTATAAATTTATCTTCCAGCATTGTCGCATATTGTATTTTCAAAAATTTATTTTCAAGCAAGGTACGTGTCGTGTCTAAGCCGGGTTCATAAATATATAGCCCCTGTTCGCTCGTCATTTTGTCTTTATAGTTTAATCCGGTAAAGATTATACCTTTTGCCGTGATTTCAAAAAAACTCACGTTCATCATGTCGGGGCTTATAAGTTTCAGTTCCTTGGAATTTTTATCGTAGATATAGAGGCGGGTACGCTTTTTGGAAATAAACCCTGAATTGTTGTCCCAAAACGGAATTTCGTCTATGATTTCATATTTGTCATTTTGTTTAAAGTCTTTAGGGTCCGACACGTCGTCGCCGATAAGCAACACGATTTTATTTAAATCGAGAATTTTAAACGCTTTTACATTTTTGCTCAAGACGAAACTTTCGCATATTTCATTATTTTGTACATTAAAATTTAAAAAATGTGTCTTGCCGTCTCTAAAACTTGTTTTTAAAAGTAACGTGTCTTTATCAAGCCATTCTTCCGCAGTTATGTCAAAATCAGTGTCTATGTGTTTACGTGTTTTTTTGTCGAGGTTAAGTATGTAAAATTTACTTTTGTAGCAATCGCTTTCCAAGTCGGCAACGTGTGAGATTACTGTCGCAAATTCATTCGTATCCGATACTTTTAAGGACGACAAAAATTTGTATTTACTGAAACCGTCAATTTTAACCATCATACCCTCCAAATTATGTATTATTTTTATGAAAATATAGTTTTTTGCATAATTAAAAACTATAGTCCTATAGTTTTTAATTGTGATTATTTCAAATTGTAATGAGTTTGTTGATTCTCTTTATTTATTAAATAATTATTTTAACATTATTTATATCGTTTGTCATCAATCCGTTTATTTCATCAACACGCTAAAAATTATTGTATATCCATAAGAGTTGCCTGTTCGGGTTCGGTTATATATACCGTGTCTTTGCGTTCTATTACTATTCTGGCTTTAAGTTTGAGATTGCTGTCGGCTTTAATCGCATCTATAAGCTCTCTGGACGGATTCATGGCTATGGGATGACCCACTTTTTTCATCATCGAGATATCCCCATTGGTATCTCCGTAAGCGTAGCTTGAGGCTAAATCAAGATCATACTTTTCACTGAATTTATCCACCGCTTGATTTTTACTTTTTGAGTCCCACATGGGTTTTATGTTTCCTGTGAATTTTTCTTCATCATAAATATACTTACTGCCCTCATAATCGTCGGCATCGTAAATTTCAGCCATTCTTTTCACCAAAAAATCGGGACTCCCGGAGATGAATATTACCTTGTGATCCATTTCTTTATGTCTGTTTATCATGGAACGGGTAAATTTATAGACTCTGCCCGCCTTGCGTCTTATCATTCGGCTGGCGGCAAACTCCGCATCGGATCGGCTGATTTTCTTTAAGGTTAAAACGTAAGATTCACAAATAAGTTCGAGGTATTTTTCATAATCTATCTGTCTTTTGTACCAATCTCTCAAGAGTTTTTCAATCTCGGCGTATTTTATAGGGTCGTCCACTATCTTAAGATCCATTATGGTCTTAAAATGCTCGACCATAAGGCAATCTCTGTATATAGTGCCGTCTATGTCAAAAAAAGCGGCTTGTTTTTGCATATTTCCTCCTACGAATTCATGAAAAAGCGTTCGGTTTCAGCAAAATATTTTTTGTCGCAAAGTACGGTTACAAAATCCATGGGCTTGATAAGCGTTTCTCCGTGCGGGATAAATTCATCTTCGCCACGCTTTAAAGATACCGGCAGACAGTTTTCCGGCAAATTGATACCTGAAACTTTTTTATTTACGAGAGTTGAGGATGCAAAAATTCTGTGTGTGAAAATTACTTTTTCTTCCTCCGCATCGGTATCTTCGGTTACTTTCGTGTGTAACATTCTTTCAAGAAGTGAATCATAAATCGGCTTGAAACCCAAACTTTCGGCTACTTCATACGAAACTGCCGTCACCAGACAAAAACTCAGCATATATGAAAATGATCCCACCATTTCCGTTACCAACATTATGGAAAGTATCGGCGAACGTACAACGGCGGTGAGTATTCCCGCCATTGCGAGAATTATAAAGGTATTCATGTATTCCTGAGAAATTATGTTAAGTTTAAAAGCTATACTTTAATAAAGTGCGCCGCTTAAAGCTCCAAGTACCAATACCGGTAAAAAAATTCCGCCTTGTGTACCACTACCGTAACTTATAGCGGTAAACAGGAGTTTTAAGGTTATTAAAATATAAAGCGTCCATATGGTTATCGGATTTTTACATATTTCTTCAACCAAAGAGTGACCGCCGCCTAAAACCGAATAAAATTCATAACCTATAAACACCGACAAAATAAACGGAATTATAATCTTTATCTCCTTAGGCAGTTTTATAAGTTTAAAAAAATCCTGAGCCTTGAGTATTGAATAATTGAAAATTACACCCAATATAGAAGTTAAGATACCTAAAAGTATTATGTGCCAATAATCCTGTAACGGCAAGTGATTTTCTAAAGTTATAAAATAAAATGAAGGGTTTAAACCGAACACATTTTTGTATATGAAATCTGCAACAATGGATGCAATAATACACGGAAGCAACACGAGGGGGGAAAAATTTTTGTGCATTTCTTCCAGAGTAAAAATCGTACCCGAAAACGGCGCATTAAAAGGCGCCGCCAAACCTGCACTCGCTCCGGTGGTTATCATAAAACGCTGTTCATTTATATCCTTTTTCATTATTTTCGCCAAAACCTCAGCCGCCGCTCCGCCTATTTGAATGGACGGCCCTTCACGCCCCAAAGACAGTCCCGATAAATTACCCAATCCTCCGCCTATAAACTTTGAAATCATCACACGTACCGGGTTCATATTCATTACGCCCAAAAGTTCGCCCTCAATTTGAGGGATACCGCTACCTGAACTCAAAGGACTCCATTTTAAAAGCAATCCCGCAATGTAACCGAAAAATGCAAAGCACAGTATTATTATTAAAGGATGTAAATTTTTAAAAAATAGAGCCTCAGATTTGAAAGATATGTAAGCATAAATCTGTACATAACTGCTAATGAACCGGAAATAAGACCTATTAAAACACCGTCTAAAATTAATCTTTTTCTAAGTGTTTTGAAATTGTCTATTATTTTTTGAGTTTTAGATTCCAAACTCATTCCCCCTTAAAATTTCTTATATTATTTTATCATGAAGATTTATTTTTGACTACAATCAAAGCAAATGAAAAACCGCACGTTTTTTTTAAACGGTGCGGTTTTGATAAAAATTTTACGGCATTTTTGAAAAAAAATAAAAATCAAAAAAATCGAATGGAAAATATTATAAATTTACTGAAATCAAGAGGTGCGTATTATTTTTACACAGTAAAAATATCACGCCATATCCAAGGCAATTTCCACCATACCGGTAAAACTTTTTTGTCTTTCTTCGGCGGTCGTCTTTTCTTCAAACACGAAAGAATCGGACACTGTAAGCAGTGTTATGGCGTTGGCTTTTCCGTATTTTGCATTGCAATAAAGCGCATAGCTTTCCATATCCACGGCTAAAATTCCCATTTTAGCGCATTTTTTCCAAAATTCGGAATTTGCCGTATAAAAAATATCCGATGTAAAGACATCTCCGACAGTTACGTCAATGTTTTTTTTACGTGCGGAAACTACCGCTTTTTCAAGAAGTTCATAAGATGCAGTCGCTGAAAAAGTATATCCGAGTTCATATTGTGAGGCAAAATTTGAATCGGTAGATGCACCCATCGCTATTACAATGTCATAGAGTTTTAAATCCGGACTGTATGCACCGCAGCTGCCTATTCTGATTAAATTTTGAACCCCGTATTCATGTATCAATTCATAACTGTATATTCCGATAGACGGGCATCCCATACCCGTCCCCATAACGGAAACCTGCCTGCCGTTATATTCTCCGGTAAAGCCGAGCATATTTCTTACTTTGTTGAAACATACCGTATTTTTAAGATACTTTTCAGCTATAAACTCCGCTCTTAAAGGATCTCCCGGGAGCAGTACGGTCTTTGCAATATCTCCGTTTTTTGCAC
Organism: uncultured Filifactor sp.; assembly: GCA_947254385.1. Lineage (GTDB taxonomy): Bacteria > Bacillota > Clostridia > Peptostreptococcales > Filifactoraceae > CAMYCP01. Next base: position 6,948 of record CAMYCP010000062.1, read on the forward strand.
TGTTGTGAGGTGTGGACATAAAATTTTGCTACTCAAAAAATAGTCAAATATACACTTACATCTTCAAAAATTGATAAAAATCACAAAATCAATATTTTATTTTTTGAAAATGTAATTTTTAAAGATTTTTTATATTAAAAATGTCATTTATTCTATGATGAAGTTTTTTTATTCAGTTTATATTTGACTTAAGTAACAATACCCCCTTTCTTTTTATAATCGGTTTTATTTTGTTTCAAATGTTTATATTTCTGTAACCTTAATAT
>CAMYCP010000063.1 GCA_947254385.1 uncultured Filifactor sp.
TCGCAGTATATGCCGGGTTCGCAATATATGCCGGGTTCGCAGTATATGCCGGGTTCGCAATATATGCCGGGTTCGCAGTATATGCCGGGTTATATGCCAAGTTCGCAATATATGCCTAATTCTCAATATATGCCGGGTTCACAACCTTATAACGGGCAGATGATGAATCAGGTACCTATGAATTATTCTTCGGTAAATGAAGCATTGCAGGAGGCATTAAAACCGAAACCGCTGAATGTCGGAGATCCGGTACCTCCGGAAGTTATAAATCCGAACGCTGCTCAAAGCGCACCTGCACCTGCTCCGGCTGAAGAAAATAAGGGCGAAACTTCAAGCAATGCTGAGAATTTAAAAAATCTTTTAGGAGGCAGAAGAAGAATAAAACGCTCTTAATCAAATTAAAAAAAACGTAGATTATACCGGTTTCAGACGAATATTTAAAAATGTCGGTTTGTATGTATGCGTTTGATATGAGATATAAGATAATTTTGTTATAGATGATTTGTTAAGTATGTAGGTTTGTCGGAGCATACGACGTCTAATTTTTTGTTAAGCTGCTCCGGAACATGAGGTGTCGGATTTTCCGGCTGTTCACTATATCATAAAGTATGAGGAGATTGATCAAACATGTTAAGACCGAAAAATATACCTAAAATGATTATTGAGGTTGAAAAAGGAACTAATTGCGCACAGGTAAATTCGATAATTTTAAATAAATCAAAGAAGACGGTGGACAGTCTTTTGGTTTCCAAATTGGACGAAGACGGCAACGTTATAGACAAAAGTGATGCACTGTATGTTTTGCCGTTTTCTTCACTCGAAGGCATAGGTGATTATGGCATCATAATAATGAGTGAAAACGAAATTTTAGAAAAACGCGGAGACAAAGAAAAGAAGGAATTTTATTCTGGCAAAGGCAATATTATAGATTGCGACGTCGTGTCACTTAAAGGTAACAAAGTCGGTACTGTAAGTGATTATGAATTTTCAGAAGACGGCAATGTTGTATCCATCTCCATAAAGAAAAAGAATAACGACGGTACGCTGGAACTTGAAAAACGTCATATTTTGAGTTTCGGTAACGGTATAATCATAGTAAGAATTGATGAAAAGTCCTATCATGATAAATCCAAATCCGGTGACGATGATTCGCAGGATTCGGATGAAACTGATGCGGCAGACGAAAAATCTCATGATGTGACGGAAGTGAATAAAGAAAGTAATTTAGAAAATTCCTCAAAAAAAGAAGAAAATGTTGAAGAAGAAAAACATATTGAAGAACCGGAACAGGAAGTTCAACCTGTAGAAGACAACACAACCGAAGAAAGAACTGAAGAAATCTTTGAAGAGGAAAAACCGGAAGAAGTTGAAGAATTAAGCGAAGAAGAACGTCAACGTATAAAAGTACGTGAAGAGGCTAAAAAATTCGCTGAACAGATGGCAATGAGAACGGGACAATCTTCCGTACCGCCACAAGTTCAAGTAGAAGAAGAAGTCGCTGAAGAAACGGAAACTGAACCGGTAGAAGAAGTTGAAGAAGTACAAAGTGATGAATTAGCTCATCAGGTTAAGGAAGAACAACAAAAGATAGAAAAAGCCGAAAAAGACGGTATAAGAATATCCAACCGTCGACGTCACCCGAAATCTAACCAAAATTTGATAGATGACGACCAAATGATACAAAAATTTATCGACAAACAAAAAACTTTGCTTGTGGGGAGAGTTTTGACAAAGGATATTCTGGATTCAAAAGGCAAGGTATTGCTTGAAGCAGGTACGGAAATAACCGAAGAGTTGTTCGATCTTGCAAGGGAAGAAAGAAAAGATACGATTGTGGAAATGGCGATGTTTTCCGAATAGCGGTTTTGTATCGTTATTGATATAGTGTTTATTTAAGGATATATGAAATTTTATGAAGTTTTAAAAAGAGTTTTTTCCGTCGTTCTTTTATGTGTACTTACTTTTGTGATTATGCTTTTTATGACGGGAAAAGAAAATAATCATCTTACGGTATCAATATTAGGGCAGAAGTATTCTCCCGAAAATAAGATCGAATTATCGGATCTTATCGATAAATATTTGGGTAGTGAAATTACCTTAAGAACCGTGTATGACGATAAAAAAGTCAAGACTTTGAATATGTCGGATTTGGGGATGTCGTATCTTTCGGATAAAGAGATAAAATATGCAAATTTTTGTTTCAATCACAAAAAATTGTTTAATGTTTGGAAAGAACTTCCTGTTTTAAATGAAATGGAGCCTTTTTATCTTTCCAAAAACAAGGTTTTTTATGATGAAGAAAAACTACGACAGTATTTTTTGAGCGATGAGTTCAATTTTGATTTTAAGCCGGTCGATTCGTTTTTGGTTGAATATAACGGTTCGATTTATCCGATAGCGGAGCAGGACGGTTTTAAGGTCAAAAAAGAGGCGGTATTTAATTCGCTTACAACAAGCATTTCACAAGGCAATTTCGACCACATTTTTTTGGAGGGAGAGATTGTTCCTCCTATGACTAAAGTGGAGGATATTCAAAATTTTAATGTATTTGTTGCAAAAATTTCTTCAAATCCAAATTTTGATAAGGCAGTATTCGATAATCTGCTCTATATTTTTTCATCTCTCAACAATTATAAGGTTTTGCCCTATAAGTCGTTTAAACTCTCCGAATGCGTGAGCAAAAGGATAAATGAATTGCAAACGGACGGTATGTTCGATTCCGATACGGAAGAAGAAGTGGTTCGTATTTTTGAATCCATATTCAACACTTTTAGAACACAAAATATACAAATTGATGAATATTCGTCCGACGTATTGTCCATAGGGAGTGAAGATGACAATTCAAGAAGTGCTTTTCCGGTAATAACTATAAAAAATAATCGAACTAAGCCTATAATGTTCAGTTGCTATGCCGAAAATGCAAATATTATTATTTTAATAACGACGGAGCATTAATATGAGTCCTGTTTATATGCAATCTTTTTTATTGTTTTTGACTTTTTACATGGGGGCGTGTATAGGCAGCTTTTTAAATGTCGTTATAGACAGATTGCCGCGCTCTATAAGTTTTATGAAAGGTCGCTCATACTGTCCCGAATGTGATCATACGCTTTCGGTTTCGGATTTGTTTCCAGTATTCAGTTTTTTACTTTTAAAAGGCAGATGTCGCTATTGCGGTGCGAAAATAAATCCGCGTTGTTTTTTGGTTGAGACGCTTTTCGGTCTGGCGACTTTTTTATCTTTTTATAAATATGATTTTACTTTATTTGCGGCAATGCAGGTAGTGTTTTGGAGTATGCTTTTGGTTGTTGGCATGATAGATTTCGACACTATGTATATATATGATGCAATGCTTTTATTTTATCTTATAATTTTTATCGTATATACCTTGATATTTGACAAAATATCGCTTTTATCAAATGTCAAAGGTGCAGTGGTGTCTGTTCTTTTATACGCACTTATATATTTTTTATCCAAGATTATTTATAAGAGAGAGGCTTTCGGTGTAGGTGACGTTTTACTCAACGGTGTACTTGGGTTTTATCTTGGCGTGGACAATATTTTTTTTATTTGTTTCTTGCCGTTTTATATAGCAATTTTCGATTTGATTTTAAGAAGACTTATAATAGGAGAGCTTTCCTTTAAATCGGAAATTTCATTCGGGCCGTTTATGTGTATTTCAGCATGGTTGATTTCACTTTACGGCGATAATCTTCGTATGTTGTTTAGACTGTAAAGAGGGGACTTTATTATGAAGATGATAAACAAAATAGCGGCGTGTTCCGTTATACTTTGTTTTTTGCTTGACGGGACGTGTTACGCCGCAAAATCGGTTCCGCTTTTTTCAAGTGACGGGAGCAGTATAAATCTGTTCGATATGTCCAAAGACAAGACCGAAAAGAAAAAAAACGCCGTAAAGCCGGTTAAAGAAAACGATGTTTTAAAAATGAAAGGTAACACTAAAGAAGTGGATAACCTTGACTTTGTAGGTAATCATGATTTACTTCTGGATAATTACAATCTGATGTATTGTTCGGATTCTTACAAAAATCAAATCATGCTTATAGATACCGATTATTTGATTCAGCCGAGCGAAGTATCCGCCTCTTTTATAGACAGGAGGCTTGAAGGCACACCGCTTGCAGGATTGGGGGAAGCTTTCAAGGATGCGGAAAATAAGTACGGGGTTAATGCTCTCTTTCTTACCGCACTTGCCGTACATGAGTCAAATTACGGCAGAAGTCGTATAGCCCAAGATAAGAACAATATTTTCGGTTTTATGGCTTACGACAGAAGTCCCTATTCATCTGCAGGAGCGTTTGCGACTAAAGCAGATTGTATAGATTATGTGGCATCTTATATTTCACGCAATTATCTTTCAAATAGCGGCAAATATTTCAGAGGCTACAGTATAGCTGACGTGAACACTTGTTATGCGACCGATCCTAATTGGAATATAGGTATTCAGATAAGACTTAATCAGCTGTTGTCAAAATGATATTATTGTTTTATAATTTGAGGGGTGATGTGATTGAAATACGATAAAAAGTTTTTTATTTTGTTTCTTTTCACATTTTTATTGTCCGGCGCTGTTTCTAAAGTCGTTTCTGCTGATGAAGATATAACTAAGATAAACAACGTACAACCGTCTCTTTCACTTATGACCAAGGTTTTTTCGCTTTCATCCGATGATGCGCGCATAGTTTACGGAGCAAAGAGTGAGGTCGATAAAAAAGTCGAAGAAAACAGGAATAAACAGGTTGTGCCTGATGAAAATAAGCCCGCATCTACAGTCTCTCCGGCACCTGATATTACAAAATCCGAAAGCCGCCCGATATACGAACCTAACGACTATGGTGAAAGTTATGCCTCCGATGCTATAAAGTACGGTGCTGAAAACGCTTGGCTTTTTGAAACTCAAAAGGGACATTTTGATCCCCACAAGAACATACAGAGGTTTGAGTTTATATATATGGTAAATCGTGCGTTCGGTTTTACCGATAAGGCGAAAGTTACTTACACGGATATTAAAAAATCCGCCCTGTATTATGATGATGTAGCGGTAACAGAAAAGGCCGATTATTTGTATGTATTTGACGGTAACAGATTTGAGCCTGAAAAGTATTTTTACAGATGGGAGCTTCCTTTTATCTTATCCAAGGCTATGAAAAAAGATTTTTCGGACACGAAACTTAAATCCTTTTATAAGTATTCGGATGCCAAGAGAGTGCCGTCAAGTGCCAGAGGTGCGGTAGCGTATTTTATAAGTAAAGGCTGGATGAAACCTCAAAAAGAAAAGTATTTCGGAGCACGGGATATTTTAACCAAGGAAGAAACGGTTTTTGTATTATATAATCTTGCAAAAGACGGTGTTTTAAAATAAATAAAATTCAGTTTTTAGGGTAGTATATAAACGAGTTTATGAATTTTGTATTATTATGTAGTTTATGGTTTTAGAGGGTAGTTATATCCTAAAACATACGCTTTGTTTACATCTGTACACGTTGTAAATATTAGCGAAAATGCGATTTATCTGTTTTTAGACGTACATTTGTTTACAATTCAAAAAAGGAGTGTATGACATGAATGAAACGAAAAAAAGTCACGGACTTGACGCTTTTACGATTTTGTTGATTTTAATTGCTGTTATGGCGGCTCTTACGTGGGTTCTGCCTCCGGGTAAATATATTTACCTTGAAAATACCAACGGAGTTATGTCGCCGATTGCAGGTTCGTATCTGTCCGCAGAAAAAAATCCCCAAGGTATTCTCGATATTTTAAGAGCTCCTATTGAAGGAATATATGATGCCGTCGATGTTATCGTCTACATTATGATGATAGGTGCTTTCCTGGGCGTCGTTATGGAGGCGGGTGCGCTTGACTCCGCAATAATAATGCTCGTTAACAAACTTAGAGGTCGTGAAGCAATCTTAATTATAGCTTTGACATTTTTCTTCGGCTTGGGCGGTACCACGTACGGTATGGGTGAAGAAACCATTGCCTTTTATCCGCTGATAGTGCCGATAGTTATGGCGTCGGGTTATGATACTTTGACCGCCGTTTCAATCATACTTTTAGGGTCGGCGACAGGGTGTCTCGCATCTACGGTTAACCCGTTCGCAACAGGTATAGCGTCGGCTTTTGCTCAGATAAGTTTGGGGCAAGGTTTGCCTCTTCGTTTTGCGATGTTCGTCGTACTTATAGTAGCGGCTATAGTATATACCCTTATATATGCGACACGTGTAAAATCAAATCCTGAAAGATCTCTCGTATATGACAGTCGTGAAGAAGATACGCGATACTTCCTTTCGGGTGGGGATGAAGGCTTGAGTTCATTTACCATGAGCGGGAGAGTGAGAGCGGCGTCTATAGTATTTGTATTGACCTTTGCTTTCATGATATTTGCACTTATTCCGTTTAAAGATTTCGGCATTAATTTTATCCCGACTTTAGGTTGGTCTTTTACGGAGCTTTCGATTTATTTCCTGTTCATGTCTATTGTTATGGGTATAGTTGCAGGATTAAACCAAAAAGAGATAATCGACTCCATGATGGGCGGTATAGGCGATATAATGATGGTAGCGCTGATTATCGGGGTTTCCCGTGGGATTACTTACATCATGGACTCCGGGAACATAACCGCAACGGTTCTTCACTACGGTGAATCTTCAGTAGTTCACTTCGGACGTCTGCCGTTTACTCTTATTTCATACGTACTCTTTATGCCGCTTTCTTTCTTAATTCCGTCCACTTCAGGTCTGGCGGCGCTGGTTATGCCTATATTTGCTCCTTTGGCGGATTTTGCCGGTGTAGGTCGTCAGGTAGTCGTTACCGCATATCAATCGGCATCAGGCTTTATGAACCTTATTACCCCGACTTCCGGTATAGTTGTAGGCGGTCTTGCAATGGCAAGGGTTAATTACGGCAAATGGCTTAAATACGTGTGGAAATATTTGATTATAGTCACTATATTTAATATAGCATTCCTCACTTTGAGCGTTTATTTTGGTTGGTAAAAAAATAAAATTCGTTAATTCATGTTTGAATATCCGTCGGAAGTTAATTTCGGACGGATATTCCCATATAGGGGGATATTTTATACATATTGATTTTATACTGATTTGCTTTTATACTGAATTGCATAATAAATTGTAGTATCAATTTTCAGTTTAAATTTTGTAATACAAGTTTATA
>CAMYCP010000064.1 GCA_947254385.1 uncultured Filifactor sp.
GAACAGAGAAGGACAAAGTAATATTTATCCTTCATTTTCATCTTTCTCTTTACCGGGAAATCAAGTTATAGGTATTTTTTTAATTTTGATTTTTGCTCAATTAATAAAATATATGCATATTGAATATTCCGAAACTATAGCGTCAACTTCACTTGTTATTGTATCTTTTTTAATGTATTTACAAGGCCTTGCCGTACTTTCTTTTTGGACGGGAAGACGCTTTGCACCTTTGAGCGGTAAAATTATTTTTTTGATATCAATAATATTTTTACCCGGCATGCCCATATTTTTAGGTATGTTTGACGGAGTTTTCAATTTCAGAAGAACAAAAAAATAAATGCGTATTCCTTTAAAAAAGGAGTGGATATTGTTGGAATTTAAAAGTAAAAATGTAAATATTCAAACAGTCGTTATTGCCGTACTGGGAGTTTTATTTTTAATATATAACTATTATATTTCAATTGCTTGTATAATTATAATAGGTTTTTTGGTACTGAACGAAAGAAATGAAAAAACAAAGAACGAGCAGGAATGGACACAATATGTAGAAACACTCTCATTCAGCATGGATCACAGTACAAGGCAAGCTATAACAAATCTTCCGATTCCTCTTTGTATTTGTAAAACCGACGGGACTATAACGTGGTATAACAAAAAGTTCGCCGCAATATCTATGAAAAAAGGCTTACTCGGCAGCAGTATGAATGAAGTTTTTCCGGATATAAAAATTGATATTGTCGCATCATCTTTAGAAATGCCGTCAACTTTTTTGGACGTCGGGCCGAAACACTATAAGATAGTATATTATATAATTCCTACATCCAAAAATGAAAAGGGAATTATTATGATATATTTTTTAGATGAAACCAAGTATAAAAACCTTCTGTCAGAATTTGAAAATAAAAAAACTTCGATGATGCTAATACAAATTGACAGTTTTGATGAAGTTTTGAGTAAAGTGGAAGATTCCATGAGACCGGTCATGGAAGCGGAAGTTGAAAGATTGATAAAAGTATGGTGTGAAAATTATTATTCCGCAGTTATACGAACGGATAAGGACGGTTACGCCGCTGTAATAAGCGAAGAAAATTTAAGAGCAATGGAAGATACCAAGTTTTCCATTTTGGATTCCGTGCGTTCGTTAAATTACGGCAATACTTTGCCTGTCACACTTTCCATAGGTGTTTCATCTGCGCGGGAAAATCTGATAGATACTTATGAATCCGCTTCTTCAGCGTTGGAACTTGCTCAGGGGCGCGGAGGAGATCAATGTGTTGTCAAGCATGAAGAAAAATTTACTTTTTACGGAGGTAAATCAAAAGCTATTGAAAAAAGGACACGTGTTAAAGCCAGAATAATATCTTACGCATTGAAAGATCTTATTATGTCAAGTAACAAAGTGTTTATAATGGGGCATACTTTTCCGGATCTTGATGCCTTAGGCTCAAGTATGGGTATGTACGGAATTTGTATGCAACTTGGCAAAAAAGCCGCTATAGTTCTCGAAAAGTCAAATTCATCCATAGATTTATTGTATGAAAGAATAATAAATAATGAAAAATTCGGTAATATTTTTATAAATCACGAGGATGCATTGTCAATCTCAGATGAAAATACACTTTTGATAATTGTGGATACACATAAACCGGCACTTACTGAATGTCCTGAGCTTATAGATAAAATAGACAAAGTAGTGGTAATAGATCACCATAGAAGAGGTGTCGAATTTGTTGACAAAGCGGTACTTGTATATCATGAAACCTATGCTTCTTCAGCAAGTGAAATGGTAACTGAAATAATTCAATATATAAGTGAAAACACAAATATAGATTCTCTTGTTGCGGAAGCGTTGCTTGCCGGAATAACGCTGGATACCAAGAATTTTTCTTTTAAGACGGGTGTAAGGACATTTGAAGCGGCCGCATTTTTAAGAAAATTAGGAGCAGACACGGTTTCAGTTAAAATGTTGTTTCAGGGAGATATAGACACATTCATGATAATTGCCGAGACGGTAAAAAATTCCAAAATAATAGATGATAAAATTGCTATTACTTATTATTCAAAGCCTCTTACAAATTCTAAACTCATAGCCTCCAAAGCCGCTGATGAACTCTTGAATTTAAAAGGTGTCGGTGCTTCTTTTGTACTTACTTTGAACAATAGCGACGAAATTCAAATAAGCGCCAGATCTTTGGGAAAAATTAACGTTCAAATAATTATGGAACGCTTAGGCGGCGGAGGACATATGGACACTGCGGCGGTACAGTTTAAAAATATAAGCACCGAAGAGGCTATGGATAAACTCGAAGATGCCGTTATGGAATATTTACATGAAGAAGGAGAATAAAAATGAAAGTTATTTTATTGAAAGATGTTAAAGGTACCGGGAAAAAAGGTGAACTTAAAGAAGTAAGTGACGGTTTTGCACGTAATTTTTTAATTAAGAATAACTATGCTAAAGAAGCGACGGATGCAAATATAAACATTTATAAACAGGAACAATCCTCTTTAGCTTTTAATGCCAAACAGGAAGAAGAAAAAGCGTTTGCTCTGGCAAAATTCCTTAAAGGAAAGGGCATAACAATAAAGGCTAAAGCCGGAGAAGGAAAACTTTTCGGTTCCATAACTTCTAAAGACATTGCCGACAAATTGAAAGAAGAACATTCTATCGTAATTGACAAAAGAAAAATATTGCTTAAGGAACCTATAAAGGAACTTGGCATTACAACCGTAAATATAAAATTACATCCCAAAGTGACCGCAACCGTAAGAATAAATGTAGTGCAAGAAGATTAGAAAAAATATTCTTAAAATTTTTTACAAAAAATGTTCAACTTGATATTGCAATTTAGAAATTTTCATATTTAAATAAATTTTTATATAAAAATAAAACGTCCGACTATCAAACAAAAGTTAGGAGTATAATTTATTGGAAGAAGAACGAAAAAAAGTAATGCCTTATGCTTTGGAGGCGGAGCAATCGGTATTGGGTTGCATATTGCTTGACAGAGATTGTATCATATCTACAATAGACATAATCACGCCTGACGATTTTTATCGCAGCTCCCACAAGGATATATATTCCGTAATGTTGGAACTTTATAAAAAAGGTGAGCCTATAGGATTAATCACCGTAATTTCAGAACTTAAAAATAAAAACTTAATTGAACGCGTCGGGGGAGCAACATATATAACGGATTTAACGTCCGTTCCGGACAATACTTCTTATATAACAACATATGCAAAAATAGTACGTGAAAAATCTCTGCTAAGAAATCTGATTAAAGCCGCCCAAGATATAATTTCCAAAAGTTATGATAACGGCGAAGATTTGGAAAATATACTTTCATATTCTGAAAAAGCTATATTTGATGTATTTCAATCGCAACGTCAAAATAGTTTAATTGAAATAGATAAAGTTATAATGGAAAGCCTTAACATTATGGAAAAGCTCCAAAAAAACAAAGGCTCTCTTACAGGCGTAGGTAGCGGTTTTACGGATTTGGATCGCAAAACCAATGGATTTCAAAAAACCGATCTTATTTTGATTGCGGCACGTCCTTCTATGGGAAAGACGGCGCTTGCTTTAAATTTAGCTTTAAATGCGGCAGTTAAATATCAATCATCGGTTGCGTTGTTTACTTTGGAAATGAGTGACACTCAAATTGCGATGCGTATGATTGCGTCAGGCGCTAAAGTTCCGCTTTCAAATATAAAAAACGGCACTCTTTCATCCGAAGAATGGGATAAAGTGACTCAGACTATGAGCGTACTTTCATCTCAAAAAATATATATAGATGATTCCGGAGTCTTAGATATTGTTAAGTTAAGTTCGGTATGCAGACGTCTAAAAATAGAAAAAGGTTTGGACATGGTAATCATAGATTATCTACAACTCATGGAAAGTACGGGAAAATCGGAAAATAGGCAACAGGAAATAAGTAAAATTTCAAGAGGACTTAAGCAGCTTGCAAAAGAATTGGATTGTCCGATAATAGCACTGTCTCAACTTTCCAGAGCACCGGAACAACGAAGTGAACACCGTCCTATGTTGTCAGATTTAAGAGAATCCGGAGCAATCGAACAAGATGCGGATATAGTTATGTTTTTGTACAGAGATGAAGTATATAACAAAGATACCGAGAAAAAAAATGAGGCGGAAATTATAATTGCAAAGCACAGAAACGGTGAAACAGGCACTGTAGAACTTGTATGGTTCGGACAATATCAGCTTTTCAGCGATTCAGAACGCAGTCCGGAGGAGTATTGAATTAGTTATGAGTAAAAAAGACTCAATAGAACTCAAAGGAAAAAAAACAATACTTAAACCGATAACAATGTTTGACATAATGCAAATGACTACATGGGAGCAATATTCGGATATCCTGCTTTATGACTATAATTTGCCGAATTGGACTTATGATGAAATGCAGGAATGGTATAAAGCAAAAACTAAAGGCAAAAGATTATGCTTTGCAGTATACGAAAGTAAAGAGGAACTTATAGGTTTTTTATCGTTTCGTAAAGTCCATCCTTTGATTGGCACCGGAGAAATAGGTATAGTTATAAAAAATTCATATATGGATATGGGTTACGGAGCGGATATAATATATACATTTGCAAATTGGCTTTTTAACGAACGAAAATTTAAAAGTATTACACTCTTGGTTGCTTTATATAACATAAGAGCTTTAAAATGTTATAATAAAGTGGGATTTAAAGTTGTAAAACATTTTACCGATATATGTTATAATTCTAAAATCGATCCGTTTAATGATAGTTCTCTAAGTAATATAAAAAAATATTTCAAGCAGACCGGAAATAAAATTTATACTGAATACTATAAAATGAAACTCACTCCGACAACGTTGAAATATAGCAGATGAAATCGGAGGTACTATGGTAAATCTCTCAACTTGGGTTGTTTTAATGGCATTTTTTACTGTTCTGTCCAAAATATTAGGATTTATAAGAGAACTTGTATTAAGTTATTTTTTCGGCAGCAACGCTTTAACTGATGCATTTGTAATATCATGGAATATTCCTCTGGTGGTGTTCGGTGGAATAGCTACTGCACTGCTCACTTGCTATGTACCGATGTATCATAATGTAAAATCAGGTGGGAAAAAGGCTATAGATTATTTTAACAGTAATTTAATAAGTATAGTTTTTATTATTTCACTGATAATAATTTCCGTATTTTTAATTTTTGATGAAACAATAATACGTACATTTTTTATAAATACGGATAAACTTCATACACAGGAAACCTTTATATATACGGTCAGGTTTTCACATCTTATGATATGGACTATGGCATTTTTAGGTATATCTTTTATTTTACAAGGGTATTTACAGGTACAAGAACAATTTAAAATAGTGGGATTAATGGGAATTCCTTTAAATTTGTTCATTATATCCGGCTTTTTATTGGCGGTCAAGTTTAATAGCTTATTTATGGCATTAGGTGTACTTTTAGGTTATGCTTTTTATGTACCGTATTTTGCATTTCCTGCTTATAAATTAGGCTTCAGATATAAACCCGTTTTAAATTTTAAAGATCCGAATGTAAAAGCTATTATTTTGCTTGTTATTCCTGTATTTTTCGGAAGAATGGTATTTGATATAAATTTGATGATTGACAGATACCTTGCAAGCGGTTTACAAAGCGGTACGGTAAGTTGCTTGAATTATGCAAATAAACTCAATTTGATGATAAACAGCGTAGTAGTTACTTCAGTAGGCACAACAATATTTCCGCGTATTTCAAAATTGGTACATGATAAAAAAATGGATGAAGTAAAAAATACATTATCAGTGAGTTTGGGCGGTATGTCCATATTTTTAGTACCGATTGCATTTGCTATGACTTCACTTTCAAGACCTATTGTAAGTTTAATTTTTGAAAGGGGAGCATTTGATGCTACAAGTGTTAAAATAACATCAGAGGCGTTGACTTTTTATTCAATAAGCATGATTTCTTTAGGCTGGCGTCAAATCATGGAGAAAGTTTTTTATGCTATGAATGATACAAAAACACCTATGATAAATTCAATTTTATCAATTTCCGTAAATATAATATTGAATCTCGCACTCATAGGATCTATGCAACACAAAGGTTTAGCACTTGCAACGACCGTATCTTCAGTTACAACCGCAATGTTGTTTTTTTTCAAATTACAAAAAAAAATCGGAAAGTTTGCGGATAAATCTCTTAAAGACTCATTTATAAAAATAATTATAAGTTCTGCAATTATGGCAATATCTGCAAAAATGATATTTCAGATTGCAGATAAATTCATTTCAAAAAATGTTTTTGTGTTTTTAATAGTAGTACTTGTTTCTATGATAATTTACTATATATTGCTTAAAGTATTTAAGGTAAAAGAATTAAAAATTGCTGAAAATATTATAAAATCAAAGATTAAATAGTTACTTACAGATAACGACTAAAAAGTTGGAGGGGCTTGTATGTGCGGTATAGTAGGATATGTGGGCGCAAGAAATGCGCAGGAAATAGTAATTGACGGACTTGAAAAATTGGAGTATAGAGGGTATGACTCATCGGGAATAGCTACAGTAGTATGTGGAAAAATAGATGTTGTTAAAAAAAAGGGAAGACTTGAAGAACTTAAAAACGCGCTTAAAGATCATCCGATTAAAAGCAATATTGCTATAGGACATACACGTTGGGCAACACACGGAGAACCGTCGGATAGAAATGCTCATCCGCATACGGATTTAAATAAAACGTTAGCTGTTGTACATAACGGGATAATTGAAAATTATATGTCTTTAAAAAACAAGTTTATTTCAGAAGGTGAAACATTTTCTTCCGATACGGACACTGAAGTTATTGCACATTTTTTGGCGCAATATAAAGATGATGATCTGACACAACGTATATTTAAAATGAAAAAAAATCTCACAGGTTCTTATGCACTTGGCATAATATTTGCCGATCATGGTGATACTTTAGTTGCAGTAAGAAAACAAAGTCCGCTTATAATAGGACTCGGTGAAAATGAAAATTTTATAGCATCCGATATCCCCGCTATTCTTGAACATACGGGAAGTGTTATATTTTTAGAAGATGGAGATTCGG
>CAMYCP010000065.1 GCA_947254385.1 uncultured Filifactor sp.
AACCTGATAGAAAAATCATTAATGTTATAACGCTTTAGCGCGACTTTCCACACTTGTTTCATTCTAATACTGATTAGCTTTAAAAAATGTAGTATTATATCTAACCGGAATTTAATATAAACTTGTATTACAAAAATTTAAATTGAAAATTGATACTACAATTTCTTATGCAATTCAGTATAAATGACGACCGGAGTATGTTCGATGTAATAACAAAGTTGTATTTAAAAAATTCAGTTTAAACTGATACTGCAATTTCTTATGCAACTTGGTATAAACTCAATATTTTATTTTTTTTAAATGAAGTTTTTTTTATTATATACAAAAATATTGTTGACTAAATCATAAACCGTCAAATTTTAATTAATTACGGTGTTTTATAAAAGCAGGGGGTCTACGGCATATTGACCTGTAAAGCAGGCATCACAAAATATATTGCTTTCCCTTTTGCCCGCCTCAAACAAGCCTTCAAGTGAAATGTAAGCAAGCGAATCGGCACCTATCATTTCTCTGATTTCTTCCACATTTTTTTCCGCCGCCACCAGATTTTTGCGCGAGGGGGTATCTATTCCGTAGTAGCACGGAAATTTAACCGGAGGAGATGTTATCCTCATATGAACTTCCGTAGCGCCCGCCTCACGTAAGTTTTGTATCAAGTTTCTGGAAGTGGTGCCGCGCACGATGGAGTCGTCCACAAGCACTATTTTTTTCCCTTGCACGACGTGATATTGCGGATTGAGTTTAAGCCTTACGGCAATTTCACGTTCTTCCTGAGTGGGTTTTATAAATGTACGCCCCATGTACCTGTTTTTAACCAGCCCTTCACCGAGCGCAATGCCGGATGCTTGTGAATAACCTATAGCCGCAGGATACCCCGAGTCCGGTACCGGCACGACTAAATCGACATCTACCGGCGCTTCACGGTACAAAATTTGTCCGGTGCGCCATCTGAAAAGATAGGCGTTGATATTTTCCAAATTAGCATCGTTACGTGCCAGATAGACGTGCTCAAAAATGCAAAACTTTTGATCGACGTTTGAGGTTAAAGGATATGATTTAAAGCCATCCGCATCCGCAACGACTATTTCTCCCGCTTTAACGTCACGTTCGGTTTTAAACCCGAGTATGTCTCCTGCGGCATTTTCCGATGAAAAAATATATTCTCCGTCTTTAGAGCCCATGACGAGCGGACGGAACCCGTGAGGATCTCTAACCGCAATCAGCTTGTCTTTTATCATCAAAATAAAGGAGTATGCCCCCTCAATATACGTTGCGGCTTTTTGTATTGCGGAAACTATATCGCTCTGATAGTATCTGGCTATAAGATAGAGTATCACTTCCGTGTCGGAATTAGACTGAAACATCATACCCTCTTCTTCCAGTCGGGTACGAAGCAATTGATCATTTATCAAACTGCCGTCATTTACAATAGCGAGTTTTTGTCCTTTACTGAAACCGAAAAACGGTTCACTGTTGGCTCTAATTCCCGCTTTTTCCGATTCATAGCGGACACTTCCTATACCTGTCGTGCCGTCCATTTTATTTATTATATCTTCTTTTAAAAAATCTATTGCCAAGCCGTTACCGCGTTCTCTCACGATGTCTTCCCCGTCATATACGGCTATCCCGCAGCCCTCCTGTCCTCTATGCTGGAGTGAATTCAGACCGTAAAACAGTTTTCTGCCAACTCTGGAATTTGTTTTGATGCCGATTATACCCGCCATAGCTTCTTCCTTTCTTAAAATACCCGTGATTTTATAACCGTACAGCCTGAAGAAATATTTTATACGGCTTAAAAAATAAATACGGTAAAAACAAGTTTGATACTAAAATCGGTTAATTTTGTTTATCTTCTAAAAACTTGCGTTCTTTAGCCAAGGTATCTTCCGTCATTTTTATCTTGTATTCTTTGACTTTTTTGGAAAGTTCGGGATATTTAAGCGCCATTATTTGACACGCCAAAATTGCGGCGTTTTTGTCACCGTTTATTGCAACCGTAGCTACAGGAACGCCTGCAGGCATTTGCACGATTGAAAGCAGTGCGTCAAGTCCTTCAAGTGCGGAACTTTTTATCGGAATTCCTATGACCGGCTTACTTGTATTAGCGGCAATTACTCCGGGAAGATGAGCGGCTTTTCCTGCTCCCGCAATATAAACATCTATATCGTCGTCGTTTTCAGATATAAATTTAAAAAGTTCTTTTGTAGTTCTGTGTGCCGAAAGTGCACGCAGTTCATAATATACGCCCATATCTTTCAAAAAAGCCAAACAATTTTCAATTTTGTCATAATCCGACACCGAGCCTATAATTACAGCAACTTTCATTTTATCCTCCTCAAAAAATTATCAAATACATACAAATAATATTACCGAAAATAAAAAAAATCAAGAAAATATCATAAATCTTAATTTGTAAATGAAAAATCAGGAAAAAAAAGAAAGCTCAACCGCAGGTCGAACTTTTACTTTTTAAAAAATATTTCAGTTTTTTTAAACACGGTCAATCTTGCCTGAACGCAGACATCTCGTACATACTTTGAGAGTTTTGGCCGTGCCGCCCA
The DNA here is from genome assembly GCA_947254385.1 of uncultured Filifactor sp. Lineage (GTDB taxonomy): Bacteria > Bacillota > Clostridia > Peptostreptococcales > Filifactoraceae > CAMYCP01. The sequence goes on from CAMYCP010000065.1 coordinate 2,562, forward strand.
CTACGGTATGAACTACCCTTAAATTCGGACTCCACGCGCGTTTAGTATGTCTATTGGAGTGGCTCACGTTATTTCCGGATATTTTCTTTTTGCCGCATATATCGCATACTCTTGACATTTGGTACCTCCTTTTTAATATACGGATTTTGGAAACTGTATACTAAACAGATTTCTAAAATTTTTAAATAAAACAAGCAGTATTATATCATGAATTTTTTTGTTTGACAAGGTATAAAATTTAATCAATTATTATCATCTTCCGTATCTTGCACATTTCCCATATCTTCCGGATCTTGTGTACTTGCAATTTGAAAACCGAAGTCTTTCAGTACTTTATGCGTATTTTCCGCCATTTTGGCTTTATCAACTTTCATGTTTTCCAAATCGTTGTGACGCTTGTTTATTTCATTTGAAATGTCTTGAATATCGTCTACAACCTGCATAAATCTTTTTTGTGCAAAGTCGATAGATCTGTTTCTCATCATGTCCGCATCTTCCGATGCACGTGCTAATAATTCCTTTGCTTTTAATGTCGCCGCTCTTGTTATTTCGTCTTCGCTTACAAGTTTAAAAGCCTCAACTTTGGCATTTTCTTCTATTTCTTCGGCTTTTACCTTAGCTTCATCAAGAATTCTTTGACGTTCTTCAGTGAGCCATTTTGCCTGATTTAAATCATCGGGAAGAGATTTTTTTATATCAAGTATGTAAGATAGGAGAAAATCCCGGTCTAAGGTTATTTTATCTTTTCCGGATAATGAAAAATTTTTCTTCGCAGAAGAAATTATATCCTCAAGTTCTCCCAGCAAAGCTAACGCACCGCTAGTTTCCATGATTTACCTCGCTTTCAATTTTCGGATGAGTTCAGTATTTGTAGAAGCCGGTACAAGATCGCTTACGCATCCTCCGTAACCTGCAACTTCTTTTATCAAACTGGAGCTTATATATGAGTATTTAGGATTTGTCATCAAAAATACCGTATCGACTTTGGGATTAAGTTTTTTGTTCATCTGCGCCATTTGAATTTCGTATTCATAATCGGATATTGCCCGTAAGCCTCTTATTATTATTTCCTTGTTGTTTTCTCTGCAATAGTCCGCAAGCAAACCTGAAAAACAAACCACGTCCACATTTGAAATATTTTTGATACTTTCTCTTATAAGCTCAGCTCTTTCCTCCAAAGTAAATAAGCCTTTTTTTTGACTGTTTACGAGAATTGCCACCGTAAGGCGGTCAAACATAAGCGACGCCCTCTCTATAATATCTAAATGCCCATTTGTTACAGGGTCGAAACTGCCGGGATAAATAGCCTGTTTCATAATATTGTCTCCTGCGATTCAGCCTTGTAGACACAAACGCGAGTTTTTGAATACGTCCGGTCTTTAATGCGCTCAAGATGCTCTGTTCTTTGCACACCGTCAAAACTTTTATCGGTTTCTATTATTATAATGGAATTTCTATGCCAAACTCCGCTTTTATCTATGTCGAATATCAAATTTTCGGATATTCCCTCATGATAAGGCGGATCTGCAATTATTATATCAAATTTTAATCCTTTTTGACCGCTTTTATACAAAAAATCTTTATAATCCGAGAAAATTATTTCAATTTTATTATCAAGATTGCACGTTTTTACATTTTTTTCGATGAGAGAAATTGACTCGATGTGGTTATCTACAGCAAAAGAACGTTTTGCTCCGCGTGACAGCGCCTCAATCGACATAATTCCCGTACCCGAAAAAAGATCCAAAACACGAGCTTCGTCAATATCAAACGCCACCATGTTGAAAATCGCTTCTCTTATTCGATCGAGGGTAGGGCGTATTCTGTCGTTTGAAGGTGTAAATATTTTTCTGCCTCTCAAAATTCCTGAAATTACACGCATATTTTTCTCCGTTAATTCATTACCACGTTTTTAAGACTATTTTGCATTATGTGTTCTATCCGCTTTTGAAGAATCAATTTCTCAGTGAACGTAAGATTAGCCTTATCTATGGATTCGGCATCATCTCTTGCCTCTTCAAAGACACTTCGATGTTTTAAAAAGTCCGCCACCTTAAAATCAAACATACCGTGTTGACGCAAACCGAAAATTTCTCCCGAGCCTCTAAGAACAAGATCTTTTTCAGCTATTTCAAACCCGTTGTCGGTTTTTACCATGACGTCCATGCGTTCTTTTACCATATCGCTTGAAAGATTATAAAGCAATATACAATACGACTGCCTGTCACTTCTCCCTACACGTCCTCTAAGCTGATGAAGCTGAGAAAGCCCGAAGCTTTCGGCGTTTTCCACGATCATCACGCTTGCCTCCGGCACATCCACCCCGACTTCAATAACGGTCGTTGAAACTAATACCTGAATATCTCCCGAAATAAATTTATTCATTACACAAATTTTTTCTTTATCCGCCATTTTTCCGTGTAAAAGCGCCACTTCATAATTTTTAAATTCACTTGTTTGAAGTTTTGTAACAAGGTTTTCCGCCGATTTTAAATCCTGCTTTTCACTCTCACTTATCAGCGGGCAAACTATGTACACTCTGCCGCCCGTTTCAAGTTCTTTCAATGCGAAAGAATACGCTTCTTTTTCACTCTTGACGGGCAGGGCTTTAGTAATTATGTGTTTTCTTCCAACCGGCAATTCGTCTATAACGGAAAAATCAAGCTCCCCTTTTACGGCTAAAGCAAGCGTGCGCGGAATGGGCGTTGCGGTCATGACGAGCGAATGCGGAGAAGTATCGTAGCCTGAAGATAGGATTTTGCGCTGCTTTACGCCGAACCGGTGTTGTTCGTCGGTTATAACTATAGCCGCCTTGTAAAACGACACATCTTCCTCAAGCAAAGCGTGCGTGCCTATAACTAAATTGCACTCACCCGTATTTATTCGGCTGTAGATTAATTCTTTTTCTTTTTTTCGTACACTACCGCTTAAAAACTCGATTTTAAAATCCGTGCCTTCAAACAGTTTTTTTGCACTGTCATAATGTTGTTTCGCCAAAATCTCGGTCGGAGCCATAAAAGCCGCCTGATATCCGTTTTTTATCGCCAAAAAACACGCATAAAATGCGACAGCGGTCTTGCCGCTGCCTACATCTCCTTGAAGTAAACGTTCCATAGGATAAGTGCGGCACATATCCCGTTCTATTTCACGCATGACATTTATCTGCGAATTTGTAAGTTTAAATGAAAGTAATTTTTGAAAATCGGAAAGCGAATCATCCGGATTTATCAAAAAGGCTTTTTTGCCCTCACGCTTGGATTTTAAATACATAAACTGCATTTTAAACGTAAAAAACTCCTCATATATTATACGGTAGCGAGCCATCTTCAATGCGGAAAGATTTAACGGAAAATGAATGTTTCGTATGGCATAATTTCTCGGAGCCATCTTGCGTGAAGACATGATAAAATCCGGCAGATACTCGTACAACTTGTCGAAAGTTTCATCTATCGCATATGAAACGGCGTTTATTATATCCGTATTCGTCAAACCGTTTGTAAGAGAATAAATCGGATATATCCTGCCCGTGAGCTGATTTTTGCCCGCACGTTCGATTACAGGCTGCTCAAAATTAAGACCGAACGAAGAAATTTTACACGTGCCGTAAAACTGTATTCTATCCCCCGTATGAAAGCTCTTATTAAAATACGGATTGTTAAACAAGGTAAGAATTGCCGAACCTCCGCCGCCTGCAACGGCGACCTTGGTTAAAAACATACCCTTTCTTGTAGATAAGACTCTAACCGACAAAATCTCACCCGCTGAAAACACCGTGTCGCCCGAACGTGCATCGGATAGCGGCACATACCTGCTTCGATTCTCATAGCGTACGGGAAAAAATTGCAGCAAATCGTACACGGTTTCTATGCCCAAACGGTTGAACTTAGCCTCTTTTTTAGCTCCTATGCCCTTAATCTTCGATATCTTATCGTCCAAATCCATAAAAATCTCCAAAAAAAATACACATCACAAAAGCACAATCCGTTTTTTAAATGAAAAATTGAAATATTAAAAAAAAACGCTTTTCGTTATTATAATTATTATATCACATAGAATTGATATTCCCAAAAACTTTGCTTAATTTTAAGCTGCTTTAAGTACTGATACTAAACCACTATAGAAAAATCATTAATGTTATAACGCTTTAGTAAGGCTTTCCAAATTCGCTCAGTTCAACATGACGTCCGAAATATGTTTTATATAATAAATTATATTTAAAAAATAACTCTTAAGCCTAAATTATTACGGGAGCGCTTTTTAACAAGCGTTATAATTAATAAGACTCTAAATTTCCGGTTGCGATAAATTAAATGATTTTTCTATCAGATTTCAGTATGAAATATTTTTATTCTAAATTGCAATATCAAGTTGAACACTTTTGGTAATACAACTTTATGATAAATTCCGCTTAAAATTGCATACTGCTTCTTTAAAAACAAATTACTGTTAAAAGT
>CAMYCP010000066.1 GCA_947254385.1 uncultured Filifactor sp.
ATCTAAGGCTAATCAAACTGAGGAAATTTTTTTGTATATAACAATGCATCCTCGCCATCGTCATAAAAATTTTTTCTAAGTCCGGTTTTATAAAATCCGCATTTTTCATATAATTTTATGGCCGAAATATTGCTTTTTCTAACTTCAAGATAAAAATCGGTTATGCAAAGTTCTTTACTTTTTAAAAAAATCTCCTGCAAAAGTTTGTAAGCAAGTCCTTGTCTTCTGTATTTTTTTGATACCGCCACACGATTTATGGAAGATTCGCCAAGTATATTCCAAAAATTTAAATATCCCGCCGTTTCACCGTCCACCAGCAGAATTAAAAAACAACTTATTTCCCGATTTATTTCTTCATCAATGGATTTTTTAGACCACGGATCTTTAAAACATTCTTTTTCTATCCTGTATATATCTTCCACCCTGTCATGCGTCAATCTGTCAATCTTTATTTCCGGCATTTTCCATCTTTCTTTCAAACATTATTTCAGCTTGTGATTTTCTTAAATATACAGGTTCTACATAGCGTTTCGAGGGAGAATTTTCAGCAATCAGTGCTATTGATGAGGCTCTCGGATATATAAATTCTCCGCTCACTTTAACAATGGGTGAAACATCGTCAATTAACGTGCAGGCATCTCCCGCAAGCAATACCTTCCCGTATTTATTCGCTTCTTCTTTTATTTCTTCCCAAGACACAATTTGTTCTTCGGTAAGTTTTTTAAGTATTGCTTTGGAATTTTTTTCTTCGCCTTGATAAAATGCACGATAAAAATTTCCCCTTTGTGCATCCGTTACGGATAAAATCACATCGTGCGTGTATCTTAAAGGAAACGCTAACGCATCGAGTACGGAAACTCCCACGGCGTTTTTTCCCGTAACATAGGAAAATGCGTTAATTACGCTCACGCCTATTCTAACTCCTGTAAACGAACCCGGCCCTACACTACACGCAAAAAGGTCGATATCGTGTATATCCGTTTGGACGGTTTTCATCATCTCTTCTATAGCGCACATCAAACTTTCACTATGAGTAAGCGCATAATTTTGATTGTATTCGTACTTTATAATACCGCAATCGGTTACAGCCACGCTCATAGATGATGTGGAAGTGTCTATTGCCATTATTTTCATAAATTTCTCTTTTCAATTACTTCAATTTTGAAAGTACTTGTTCCAACCTGTCCATACCTTCACGTATAATTTCCATGGAAGTTGCATATGAAATTCTGATATGATTTTCCATTCCGAATGCAATTCCGGGAACGCTTGCAATCAAGGCTTCATCCAACAATAAATTTGCAAAATCCGTTGAATTTGTTATTTTCGTTCCTTTATACGATAAGTTTATACAGTTTTCGATATTTAAAAATACATAAAACGCTCCCTTAGGTTTATTAGCGATAACTAAGGGCATTTTGTCAATTCTTTCGATTATATAATCACGTCTGTTTTTAAATTCCGCTTTCATTTGAACTACCGTATCTTGCGTACCGTTCAGCGCCTCTAAAGCGGCATATTGCGCCAAAGTGTTTATATTTGAAGTTGTGTGGCTTTGCATATCGGAGATTATTTTGGATAAATTTTTTTCAGACGCACTGTATCCGACTCTCCAGCCTGTCATAGCATAAGATTTTGAAAAACCGTTTATTACCGCCGTAAGTTTTTTTATCTCCTCGTTAAAAGACGCTATACTGATATGTTCTCCCTCGTAGACAAGTTTTTCGTATATTTCATCGGATATTACGATGATATTATGAGATACCGCCACATCTGCAATCTCTTTGAGTTCTTTTTCAGTGTACACAGCCCCCGTAGGATTTGAAGGCGAATTTAAAATCAACGCTTTTGTTTTATCGGTTATGGCTTTTTCAATATCCGATGCCGATACTTTATAATCGTTTTCAGCTTTTCCTTCTATTACAACCGGTATGCCACATGACATTTTTACAAGTTCAGAGTATGTTACCCAGTACGGGGAAGGAATTATAACTTCGTCTTCGGGATTTAAAACGGCCTCTATAACATTTCTCAAAGCGTGTTTTGCCCCGTTTGAAACTACTATATTTTCCGGTTTATATTTTAATTTGTTATCTTTTTCAAGTTTATCGCATATAGCTTGCTTTAAAGCTAAAATCCCGCTTGATGCAGTGTAACCTATATGCCCTTCTTTTAAGATTTCCTCCGCTTTTTCTCTGATGTTTAAAGGCGTCTTAAAATCCGGTTCGCCCATGGTAAAAATCAACACATCTTTTCCCGATGCTTTAAGATTTTTAGCTTTTTCAGATACGGCGAGCGTCGCCGAGGGTTGTATGTTTGAATATATCTTTGAATATTGCATGGTTTCCTCCGTACGTAAATTTTAATTTTTATTCGGTAAAGACGTTTTCATAAACTGTTTTCATAACTTCGGCAAGAGCTGAATACCTTACGGGAGTATATCTGTTTTGTATCATCATATCGACATACTTTAAGTCTCCTACTATAACTAGCCCGTGTTTTGCACGGGTTATGGCGGTATAGAGAATGTTTCGGCTTAAAAGCATGGGCGGCACGGAAAGCAGTGCCAACAAAACAACATCAAATTCGCTGCCTTGACTTTTGTGTACGGTAACCGCATAAGAATGTTCTATATCTTCCGCCTCATTAAATTCATACTTGGCACGCCTGTCGTCGTCAAACGTTACATAAAACTGTTTCATACGATTATCTACAGTGTCTATAAAACCCATATCCCCGTTAAATATTCCGTCGCCCTCTTCATTTGTATTTATGTCGATATACGTTTTTTTGTAGTCGTTGCGTATCTGCATAACTTTGTCGCCTTCTCTTAAGATGCGACCCCTATGCTCAAACTCAAATTTATTCACACTTTTAGGATTTAATTTTTCCTGTAAAAGCCGATTGAGTTCGTGTGTGCCTGTACCGCTTTTACGCACGGGAGAAAGCACTTGTATTTTATCGGAAGGCATATTGAAATATTGAGCAAGACGCTCGCTTACCAAAGATATGATAAGATTTTGCGCAGCCTCTTCAGTGTTTCTCTGCATGAAGAAAAAATCGGAAGTTTCTCCGGTTTGAATAAAATTTTTGCCCTCGTTCACACGGTGAGCATTTATTATTATGTTGCTTTTTTCCTTTTGGCGGAAGATTTCTTTTAAAGTTACCGTCGGAATCAATTTGCTTTCTATCATATCTTTAAGTAAATTTCCGGGGCCTACGGACGGCAGCTGATCCGAATCTCCTATAAGTATGAGCTTACTGTTTGGCGGCATGGCTTTTAGCAGTGAAGACATCAAAAAAATATCCACCATGGAAGTTTCGTCGACTATCACAGCATTAAATTCCAACGGATTATTTTCGTCTCTGTTAAAAAAATTTATTTCATCATCGTCGGAAAAACCCACTTCCAAAAGTCGATGTATCGTGAGCGCCTCTCTTCTCGATGTTTCCGAAAGTCTTTTGGCGGCTCTGCCCGTCGGAGCGCAAAGTGCAACTTTAAGTCCCATATCGTCCAAACAACTCAAAATAAACTTTACGACCGTCGTCTTTCCTGTCCCCGGCCCTCCGGTAAGTATCATCATATTGTATGAAAGCGCTTTTTCAACGGCAAGTTTCTGCATGGGAGCAAGTTGTATCATCTCTTTATCTTCCACGGCTTTTATTTGTTCATCTACTGAAAGATTAAGATCTTCTTCATCTTGTAAAAATGACATTAATCTCTGCGCAACATAATTTTCGGTTTCCTTATAATAGTAAAGATATACTCTGTCAAAATCATCGGAATGTACAACTACCGTGTCTTTCATTGCGCTACATTCAAATAACGCATCTTCAACCTTTTCTCTTTCAACGCCTAAAATGTGTGAAGCTTTTTTTATAAGTTCTTCTTCCGGCAAAAACATATTTCCGTTCTTTGCAGCATCATGAAGTACATAAAGTATCCCCTCGTTGAGCCTACGAACATCGGACTTGTCAAACCCGATTTTTAAAGCTATTAAATCTGCTTTTTTAAATCCTATCCCTTTGATATCGTGACAGAGTGCATAAGGATTTTCCTTTATTATTTTGTCGGCATTCTCACCGTACGCTTTATAAATTCTCATAGTTAAAGATGGAGAAAAATCGTATTCGGCAAGTCTCATTATTATCCGGTTCATACCTCTGTCCGAGTCGTAGCTTTCGATTATAAGACTTAGCTTTTGCTTTCCTATACCGTCAACTTCAAGTAGACGCTCCGGAAAATTGTCCAAAACGTCAATGGTATCATCGCCGAACTTGTCATATATCCTTTCCGCCATAACACGTCCGACCCCGCGCAGTACCCCCGAACAAAGGTAAGCCATAATGGAGCTTTTACCTTGAATATCGGGGACTTTGATGCTTTGTGCTTTAAGCTGAGTTCCGTATATGGGGTGAGTTACCATGACACCCTCCATAGTAACTTCCGAGCCTAAGGGTACGGACACGAAAACTCCCGTAAAAGTCAAATTTTGATTTTTGCCTATAGAAAGTACACCGACGGTAAAACCGTTATTTTCATTTCTGAAAATTATATTTGTAATTGTACCTTCAAAAGTCAAAAGTTCATTCAATAACAAAACCCCTTCAATCTTTTTATAAACATCTTAAATATTTCATCCGAAAATTGCGTTCACACCGTCCGGCGGACATAAATCCATTGCAAGATATATATTTCCCCGGCTGTTTGTACCGTGATAATCACTTCCGCCGGTCAAAAATAAACCGTACTTCTTCGCACGTTCGGCTATAATCTTCTTGTCCTCCGGCGAATTTGAATGATGGTTATATTCAACACCTTTAAGTCCGACTGAAACAAACTTATCTATCAAAATAAAATTCTGTTGTTGTCCGGGATGCGCAAGTACGGCTTTTCCTCCGCTTTGAACTATCGCTTTTATGGCATCTTCCGTATCGGTATCTTCACCTCTGAAATTTATTTTGCCGTTTTTTCCGAAATATTTTTCGTAAAATTCACCGTATATTTTATCGGTTACACCTTTATCCACCAAATAACGCATAATATTTTGCTTATATATTATTTTGTAGACTTTTTTGTATAAATCTTCGATGTCTATATCGTATCCGTCGGCTTTAAGTAATTCTATCTGCTTTAGAGAATTTTCGTTGCGACTTTTGAGCATTCGGTCGGAAAGTTTTCTTATCGATTCTTCAGCTTTTATATCATATCCTAAAATATGAGCTTTAAGTCCGGTTTCCCTATCAAAAGTCGTCATCTCTATACTCTTTACGGTTTTTATATTTAATTTACGGCATATTCGCGATATCTCCTCATATCCGTCCATATCGTCATGGTTTGTTATAGCTATATGGGTAAGCCCCGCCTTTGCACACTTATTTACAATTTCAAATATCGTATCGGAACCGTCTGAAATTGTTGTATGCATATGTAAATCAGCTTTCATAAAAATTACCTCTCATCAGTTTATAGTTACATTTTAGTACAAAATTAAGTATTTATCCACAACAATTAGTTATTCGTAATTTATTTTACAAAAAAGCTAACTTTATGAATCAATTTTCACAAAGTTAGCTTTTTCATTTTATAAAATTTATTTATTTTTGATTTTTATTTTTTTAGCCATAACTTTGGCAAGTTCTTTAAGTTGGATATATGTTTCTTTTGTAGCGCAAGATCTTATTTCAACTATGTTGTCGGTGAGTACATCATAACCCGAGTATTTTTTGAGTGTGAGTATCGACGACGCCGCTCCGCCTACAAATTCATTATTTTGATCAAATTCGGTGAGTATCGCTTTAAGTTCGTTACTTTCTTCGAGCGAGCCGCTCCAGGTCGAGTTGCCTATTACGCCAAGCACGTGATTTTGAAGATTATATGATTTTACAGTATTTAACAGATCGAGCATCGGTGGAAAAATCCCGTTTTGAAAAGTTGCGGATGCGAGTACTATCCCTTTTCTCTTCCACATAGACGTGGTAATTTCAGATTTTGAGTCACGGCTCACATCGTATATTTTAAGATCCCGTACTCCCTCTTCAACCAGATATCTTGCCAGAACCATAGCCGCTCCTGCAGTCGAGCCGTACATTGAACCGTAAACTATGGTAACTCCCTCTATGCACTGGTGAGTTATCAGCCGAGTATATAAATCCAACACATAACCGGGGTTACTTCTCCATAGCACCCCGTGCACGGGTAAAATCATCTTTATCTCAAGTCCGCCGAGTTTATCCATGGCATCCTTCGCAGTAGCCGAATATTTGCCCACAATATTTACATAGTAACGCTCCGTTTCCGTCTGATAACGTTCCACGTCCACTTCATCATCGAATATTGCTCCCTCAAGCACTCCGAAACTTCCGAATACGTCTTGAGAAAACAGTATTTTTTCCGTACTTTCATAAGCCACCATAGATTCCGGCCAATGCACCATGGGCGTAAGATAAAATGTAAGTTGATATGTACCCAGGGAAATAGTGTCGCCTTCATTGACCACAATCTTCTTTAAAGTATCTATCCCGTAAAACTGTTTTAAAAATATAAAAGTTTTGGCATTGCCGACAAGCATCGCATCGGGATAAAGCTGCATAAGTGAAGTCAAAGATCCCGAATGATCCGGCTCTACGTGAAGCACCACGATATAATCCACCTTGCGGTCGCCCAAAATTTCTTTTATCTTAAAAGCAAATTCTTCAAACTTTGATGCCGCAACCGTATCCATAACGGCAACTTTTTTATCGGTGATTAAATATGAATTGTAACTTACACCTTTAGGTAACTCCCACATATTTTCAAACAAAAAAGTCTCTTTGTCGTTTACTCCTATGTAATCTATTTTTTCGTTTACTTTAACGGATAAGGTATGCATACATCCTCCTAACTGAATATTTAGATAATACGACAAGATAAAAAAATAAGATGAAATTCTCGTTCAATATTATTTTCTTAAGTATAATACTTGATTTCATCAACAAATAAATAGGAATTTTTTCCTATT
>CAMYCP010000067.1 GCA_947254385.1 uncultured Filifactor sp.
AGTATCGTCGGCAGCGTCAGATGTGTATAAGAGACAGTTATTATGCAATTCAGTATTAAAAGTAAGTTGTGAACCTTTGAAAACTTCATTTTCAAAAAATAAAATATTGATTTTACAATGTATCGTTTTTTATTTTTACTAATTTTTAGATACGCCCTTATATAAAACGTGAAATTAGTTTACAACATTTTTTACATAGACAGGTATTAGGTGAATTTATGAAAAATATTTTTATGATAGCCGCAGTTAGCGATAAGACTTACGCCATAGGTAACAGGGGCGAGCTTATTTTTCACATAAAAGAAGATTTGGAATTTTTTAGAAGTATGACCCTTAACAACACCGTCGTTATGGGTTACAAGACTTATATGAGCTTGCCCGTAAGACCTTTCAAAAATAGAAACAACATAGTGCTTACACGAAATGACAGGATTTTACCCGGTACAACCGTCATGAAAAGCGCAGACGAGGTGCTTGATTATGCAAATAAAAGTCCTAAGGAGAAGATTTTTATATGTGGCGGAGAGGAAATATACAAGCTGTTTATGCCGTATGCCGACATTTTATATATAACTGAAATTTCTGAAAATAATCCGGTCGTAGCGGACGCATTTTTTCCTAATATTGATAATACGTGGAAAGTGGATTATGCATCCGAAAAAAAATATTGCCGTGATTTAAGCTATATTTTTAAAACATATGTAAGGGTGTAAGTTATGACAGATACAGTATTTATAACAGGATCGTCGTGCGGAATAGGCAAGGCGATTGCGGAAAATCTTGCATATAAAGGCTACAACATAGTATTACACGGCTTTAAGCATGTTGATGAAGTGCGTGAAATGACCGAAAAATTAAAAAAGAGCGGAGTAAATGCCATGTATGTAACGGGTGACGTGTCCGTGTCAAGTGATGTAAAATCCATGTACGAAAAAATAAGCTTAAAGTTTAAAAAAGTCGATATATTGATAAACAATGCCGGTATAGATAGTTACGGTTTGGTGACGGACGTCACGGATGAGGAATTTCAAAAGATTTTTGCTGTAAATGTTGGAGGAGTTTTTTATTGTGTGCGTGAGGCTCTCCCCGACATGATAAGCGAAAAAAGAGGTAAGATAATAAATATCGCATCTATGTGGGGAATTTGCGGTGCCTCGTGTGAGGTTTTGTATTCAGCAAGCAAAGGAGCGATAATTTCCATGACCAAAGCGCTCGCCAAAGAACTTGCTCCGTCTGGTATAAGAGTGAACGCCGTCGCTCCGGGTGCGATAATGACCGACATGATGAAAAATTTAGGTGAGGATGTCATAAAATGCGTAAAAGATGAAACTCCGCTCGGCTTTATCGGAACTGCGGAAGACATTGCAAATACGGTGGCATTTTTGGTGTCCTCGGATTCGGATTTTATAACGGGACAGGTGATAAGCCCCAACGGCGGTATGGTGATATAAAATGCTTATAACGATAAAACGGATTTAAAAATTTTTACAAAAAGTGTTCAACTTGATATTGCAATTTAGAAAAAAATATGGATATTTTAGTTTGTGAAATTATGCGCATTGTTGAAAAAGAATGAAATTGCGAATTGTTTCAGCATAATGTTTATGTAGTTTAATACTAAAAGCCGATAGAAAAATCATTAATATTGTAACGCTTTAGTGGACTTTCCACACTTATTTCATTCAAAACGACGCACGAAGTGTTCGATGTAATAAATTAAATGATGTTTCTATTAGATAATAGTATAAAGAGCAAATTACGGATTGCAATTTAGAAAATAAAAAAAAGCAATAATTTATAAAAATTTTTAAAAAAGATGTTTACAAATTTAAAAAGATGGTATACTATAAATACAAAGGTCAAAGAAAGTCAAAGTCAAACAAAAAATTCAATTATATATGAGAACAATTTAAAGGAGGTAGTGTAACCGTGGCAAGGTTATCGGATATTATTGCCGATTTTATAAGCGATATGATGCACGACGATGATTATGTGGAGCTTAAGCGCAATGAATTGGCTGATTTTTTCGATTGTGCGCCTTCTCAAATAAATTATGTATTGACGTCAAGATTTAATTTTGATAACGGGTATATAATTGAAAGCAAGAGAGGCGGAGGCGGGTATATCAGAGTTATAAAGGTAAAATCCGACGACAATGGGGATTTCATAGCTGAAATAGTTAAAAACAGGTTATCGGATCCGATTTCTGATAAAGACGCTTATAAATTAATTGAAGCACTCGGCAAAAGAGAGTTTTTTACTTTGCAGGAATGTGAAATAATAAATCGTATAGTACAGGATGAGACGATAAACATCCCTTCTCCTACAGCTAAGGATATATTGAGGAGCAGTATATTAAAAGCCGCCATTGTGGCAAAATTAAACAGTAATATTTCAAAGGAGTGATATATATGTTATGTCAAGTATGTAACAAAAATGAGGCGAATGTTCACTGTAGCGTAAATATAAACGGAAATACAAAAGAGATGCATTTATGTTCCGATTGTATGAAAAAAATGAATTTTAAAAATATATTCAATATACCGGATTTTTTGAAGGAAAATAATTTTTCGGATTCGATGATGAAGATAATGAACGGTTCAGGGGCATTTTCAGATGAATTTGGAGCTGATTTTATGAAAAACGGTTTATTTTCTTCAGCTACAGGAAATAACTTTTTTGAAAATTTGTTGCCGTCAATTTTTGATGTTCCCGAAACGAAAGAGATTAAGATTCCGGTAAATGTAAAGAAGGAAAACCCGGAAATAATCGAACTTAAAAAAGAGTTGAATGAGGCAATAAAAAATGAAGAATATGAAAAAGCCGCCGAAATTCGAGATAAGATAAAAGAAAAAAATGAATAATAGTGAAAGGAAGATATATTATGATGGAAAATTTTACTGAAAATGCCAAAAAAATCATACAGATTGCGTCAAATAAAGCGGCAAGTTTCGGTCAATCTTTCGTCGGTACCGAACATTATCTGTATGCGGTATTAAAAGAAAAATCAGGACTTGAGTATCAGGCTTTGAGTCGCTACAATTTTTCTTATGCCGATGTGGAAAGATATATATTAGATGTCAATGATGTCTATGATGTCAATGATGTCGGTGGTGTCGATTATGTCGGTGATATATATTTACTTAGAAAAATAGAAAGTCTACGCAATAACTTAACAGCGAAAGCGCGAAGCGAACGAAACGGCAAACAAAGCGTTGAACCTACTCTGAGCATGAAATTTCTTTTTGAAAATGCCGAACGTCTCTCCGGCGAAATGCACATAAATTATGTCGGCACGGAACAACTGTTTTTAGCTATGCTTTTAGACAAAACTAGTATGGGTTGCTTTTTTTTGAGGAAACATGGAGTGGATATAAAATCGCTTAGGAATAATTTTGTAAAACTGTTGGGAATTCAAAGTTATTATTATTTAGGTTCAGTTAAGTCAAGTAACGGGCAAAATTCTGAAAAAACTCCTACGATTGACGAATACGGAGAAGATTTAACCAAAAAAGCCGCAAACAAAGAGCTTGACCCTGTCATAGGACGAGATAAAGAGGTTGAACGCATTATACAAATTTTGTCACGTCGAAGCAAAAATAATCCTGTGCTGATAGGCGATCCCGGTGTAGGTAAAACCGCCATAATTGAAGGTTTGGCTCAAAAAATAGTAAATAAAGAAGTTCCGGAAATGCTTATAAACAAGAGGATAATCAATCTTGAAATGGGAGGATTGCTTGCGGGAGCCAAGTATAGAGGAGAATTTGAAGAACGTGTACGTAAGGTTGTGGACGAACTTAAATCGAGTAAAAACATCATTTTGTTTATAGACGAAATTCACACTTTGGTTGGCGCCGGAGCGGGAGAAGGCTCGATAGACGCCGCAAATATCATGAAACCGGCACTTGCACGTGGAGAAATACAGGTTATAGGCGCAACCACAATTGAAGAGTACCGAAAGAATATCGAAAAAGATGCGGCGCTTGAAAGACGTTTTCAAACCGTACTTGTAAATGAACCGGATGAAGAGGATACGCTTAAGATTTTAAACGGGCTGAAAGATAAATATGAGGCGCATCATAAGGTTAAAATAAGTGATGAGGCGCTTAAAAGCGCAGTTAAACTTTCGGGCAGGTATATAAACGACAGATTTTTCCCGGATAAGGCTATCGACTTGATAGATGAGGCGTGTTCCAAAGTCAGCCTCAGAAAATTTACCGCTCCGAGTGAAGTAAAAGACTTGGAAAAAGAACTTAACTCTTTAAAGAATGAAAAATATGCGGCAGTATCGGCGCAAAATTTTGAAAAAGCCGCACAAATAAGAGACAGGGAACAAAAAATTAAAGATAAACTTGACGCCGGCAAGAAAGATTGGGAAAGCAAAAATAAAAGCAAGGACGGCGTAGTAACCGAAAACGATATAGCAGAGGTTGTATCTTCGTGGACAAATATACCTGTAGATAAGATGCAGGAAACGGAACGTGAACGTCTTTTAAATCTGGAAAACATATTGCATAAACGTGTTGTCGGACAGGATGAGGCGGTAGATGCCGTATCACGTGCTATAAGAAGATCCAGAACCGGACTTAAAGATCCGAATAAGCCGGTGGGGTCGTTTATATTCTTAGGGCCGACCGGAGTAGGTAAAACCGAACTTTCCAAAGCGCTGGCGGAGGCTATGTTCGGTGATGAAAATTCCATAATAAGGCTTGATATGAGCGAATACATGGAAAAATATAGTGTTTCCAAACTTATAGGCTCTCCTCCGGGATATGTAGGATACGAAGAAGGCGGACAACTTACGGAAAAAGTCAGAAGAAAACCGTACTCGGTAATATTGATGGATGAAATTGAAAAAGCGCATCCCGACGTATTCAATATCCTTCTTCAAATTTTAGATGACGGGCGCCTTACGGATTCTCAGGGTCGCACCGTGGATTTTAAAAACTGTATAATCATCATGACGTCAAATGCGGGAGCAAGCACGGCGGGACAAGGCAAAGTCATGGGATTTGATACCGATGAAAATTTGAAAGCCGAAGAAAACGAATACGCCAAGATGAAAGATAAAGTGATGACCGCCGTAAAAGGACTTTTCCGTCCGGAATTTTTAAACCGTGTGGACGATACAATCGTATTTAGAGCATTGAGCGCCGAACAAATAAACAAAATAGTGGAAATATTGACTGCGGAACTTGTAAACAGACTTGCAGATATGGATATAAGTATTGAACTTGATGAAAGCGCGCTCAATTTTACAGCGAAAGAAGGATTTAACAAGGAATACGGCGCCAGACCTTTGAAGAGAGCAATACAACGATTACTTGAAGACCAGATTTCCGATAAAATCCTAAGAGAAGAAATAAAAGAACATTCTAAAGTTAAAATATCGTGTGAAGATGAAAAAGAACTTAAATTTGACATTGAAAATTAAATCAAAAAGAGCGATACGCAATTTGTATCGCTCTTTTTTTGCTTAATTTTCATAAATTTAATCAGGCTGAAATTCAGTTATTTGGATTAGAAAATTTTCTAATTTCTAATTTTTTATACTATTACAATTTTTAAAAGAAATCAGTATTATTCTATAACGGACAACATTACCGCAAGGTAAAACGGCAGAGAAAATATATCCGTGAATTTTTCGTAAATTACGGAGTTTTCTTTTTCGGGTTCGTTCAAAAGTTCCTGTATGTTTTTGTAAAAAGAGTACACCAAAAATAAAGACAACGGATAATTTTTACTTTTTTCACTGAAGATTGATGTTATTTTTTCGGATAAATCAAACTCTTTATTTTTTATCTCTGACAAAAAGTCGGTAAATTCAGTTTTGTTCTTGGATGATATATCCGTTAAAAATTGTGAAAAAGCAACGGATATGGCTGTTTTGAGTTCATATAGCGTGTATTTTCTTGTCGGGTCAATTTGAAACATTTCAGACAAGAGTTCGATTAAAAGCAGGATATTTCTCGTTTCTTCTTCAAAGTCCAAGTCTCGTAATTTAAGGTAAGGAGAGTAGATTTTAAATATTTTATCAGGAGAGATTTTACGCAGAAGTTTTTGAAATTCGCCGGTTATACTGTAAATTCCGGTTTCATCGGTTATGGCATATATAGTTCCTTTTACTTTGCCCAGGGTTTTAAGACCGTCCATATAACCTAAATTCAGGTTTCTAAGTGAAAGTGTGCCGTCGGTAAAGTAAAATGACCCTAAATCCCATTGTGATTGAATTAAGACGACTTTTGCCTCATCTCCTTTGTAAGGGCGCATACCGATAATTTTCGGCAATTTGGTTTTACTTCTAAGTTCTATGCTATATATTGTGGTTGCACCTTTATCAGCCGCCATGTTTTCGGGGCGGTTATCCATATAGCCGCCGTCTATAAATTTTTTGCCGTCCATTTCGTTGTATTTAAGTGCCGGAAAGATTGAGGCACTGGATAGTATATATTCGCTGAGTTTTCCTTTAGGGATTTCTTCTTTAAACAGGCGTAAAGGTTTAAAATCCGGAACTTCTACCGTTACTATGCCGTATTCTATTTTACTGTCACGTATTTTATTTTCATCTATATTTTCATCCAAAAAATTTTTAAGCCGCTCGGTGGAGATACCTTTTTGTTCGATAGCCTCACCTGTTATGGTTATAGCCGCCTCAAGTTTGCCGGATTTATTTTCTTTTTCCAAGCCCAAGAGTGTAGCTGAGTCCATATTTTCCCATATTTCCCACGCTTTTTTCAAATCGCCCTGTACTATTAAAGCTCCGTTAAACGCACCGATTGAAGTGCCGGTAACTATATCGGGTTCTATGCCGTTTTCATGAAACGCACGCCAAACTCCGATTTGATATGCGCCTTTGGCACCTCCTCCCGCTAAAACAAAAGCAATTTTATCTTTCATAATCAGTTCCTCCTATATTATTTAAAAAATAGAAATAGTATAATACTT
>CAMYCP010000068.1 GCA_947254385.1 uncultured Filifactor sp.
GATATAGATACTACATTTTTTAAAGTAAATCAGTATAAAAATCTTGTATAACTACAAAGACTAAATTTATCATAAAGCTGTATTATAAAAAAGAACGGATACTGTTCCGTTCTTTTTTTTGTACGTCACACGGCGCAAATTTTTTCAAATTCATAAGAATGTGCCTAATTTTTCCACACTGAAATTTAAAATCTCTACGGCAATATTTAGAAACCATAATCCGATTTTTGATATGTTCCTTTGTAATCATATCCCATTACGATTTTACGGAAAAATTCTTTATTTCGATGCAATAGCTTCAATTTCGAGTACCGCCCCTTTGGGTAAAGCCGTTACGGCTATGCAGGAACGTGCCGGAGGCATTTCTTTAAAATATGTCGCATAAACTTCGTTTACAGCGGCAAAATCGTTCATATCGGTCAAGAATATAAGTGTCTTCACGATGTTGCTCATATCCAAATCCACGGTATTCAATATTGCATTTATATTGTCAAGCGATGCTTTCGCCGCTTTTGCAGGATCTACTTGCATTTCTCCCGTAGCCATATCCACCGGCAACTGTCCGGATACAAATACATAATCTCCCGCAAGAATAGCTTGACTGTAAGGGCCGATTGCACCCGGAGCTTTATTTGTTTCAATTTGTGATTTCACTTTTACCTCCATAAAAACAATTTTTTTGTTAAAAACGTGAAAACATACGCATATAATCTTCTATGCATTTTATATTATATTAAAAATCTAAAGAGTTATACAAGTTTTAAAAAAATTTTTAGATGTAATTTTTATTTTTTTATATTGTTACTTATCTTCCATCCAGTCCGGAATGAAAGTATTACCGTCTTTTTCGGCTAATTTGGGAAGAGACTTGAGTTTAACGTTTTTTAGGTTGTTCACTTCTTTTTCGTAATTTGAAACTTTTCCCTCGTCCGGATTTTCACATTCATCGGGATTTTCACATTCATCGGGATTTTCAGGCAAGCCCGTAGCTATAACGATGACACCCATCGCATCGGGCTTTTCTTTGTTCAAATCCAACACATCGAACACTCCGTGTATATAGTTTACGCTTTTTTTGCCGACTTCATTTCTGATACAGTCTTCCATTTTATCTCCCTCGGATGATTCATTTTCTTCAGGCATAAATATTGCTATAATCAGTCTTTCCGCACCTCGTATCCTTGTATCCAAAAGGTTATTTGAAATAGCCTGTTTCGCCGCTTTTTCAGCACGACCCTCTCCGTCGGCTATGCCGACTCCTAAATAACCTATCCCTCCGCCTCGTAAAATGCTAGTGATATCCGCAAAATCCACATTTATATAGCCTTCATATACAATAATCGTAACAATCGAGATTACCGCTTCTTTCAATACTCCGTTGAATTTTGCAAGTCTTTGTTTGAAAGAAAGTTTTTTATATGCTTCATCTTCCAATTTATCATTTTCTATAATTATAAGGGTATCAACATGAGGTTTAAGTTCTTTCAAAGCCTGAGCCGCAGTCTTATTACGAACTTCGCCGTCATTTTTTTTAGGCATTGTAATTACCGCCACGGTAAGAATTCCCTTTTCCTTAGCTATAGATGCTATTACGGGCGACACACCGGAGCCGGTTCCTTTGCCGAGCCCTGCAACTATAAATATCATGTCGCTTCCTTCAATTACTTCTTCCAGCTTTTTTTTATTGTCTTCAGCCATTTTTCTGGCTTCTTTGGGGTCGGCACCCGCTCCGAATCCGGAATCTCCAAGTTGTATCTGCGTTGCGCCCTCAACTCCAGACAACGCTTGACCGTCGGTATTTACGGCAACATATTTAACTCCTTGGACACCTTCTTCTATCATCTGTTTTACGGCGTTGCCTCCATACCCGCCGACACCGATGACTTTTATGTTGACCAAAGAGTTTTTAATTTCATCTTTAACACGATTAACGTGTAAACTTTCCATTTTTTTCCCTCCTATGTACATGACAGTCGGTTATACAATTCTTACACAATTATTTTAAACCATTGAAAATGTAAAGTCAATCAAAAACTACAAAAGTTACAGTTTCACTATAATCAATAAATTTAATAACGAAAGAATTTCAAATTTTTTTGAAAAATTCAAAATGTTCTTTTATATATTAAAATTTCAATTAACAAATTTAAAAAATACAGTTTTTGTAAAATTTCATATTTATAGAGTATAAGCGGAGAATTTCAGTATTTACAATCGTCTTCTATATACGGGATAACCGTTATATCTCATGTCCACTACGCCCTGATTATAGCCTTGTGTGTGCAGGTCTATTAAAATTTGTTCAAGTTGCGCCATTTTATGAGCAAGGTTTTCACCTTTTCCCAAAAGCACGTTTATTCCCTGAGTGGTTATCATTTTTATATCTTCCGGATTTTTAAGGTTTATTTCCGATATGTCGGATATCAATCCTTCGTTTTGAATGTTCAATATTAAAGAAAGTGCTGAAGTGAATTTAGGATTTTTATCTTCAAACAGAAGATCTCCGATTTTTATTTCCGTATTGTCGATACCGGTTATCAAGGGCTTGGGAATTTTTTGTATGTCCTGTTCCATTCTGAGCACATATCCGTTTTTGTCTATTACCGCAAAGGCGTTACCGATTTTTACTCCTGCAATTTCTTCCCTCATGTTTAGATAGATTACGAGACTGTTTGGAAATTTGCGTTTAAATTCGGCTTTCTGTATATAAGGGTTTGTTTCGGCAAGACTTGCGGCTTTTTTAAGCGATATCGGATACATACTTTTTTTTACGTCTATTTTACAAAGTTTTATTATCTGTTCGGAAGTTATGGTGTCGTTACCTAATATTATTATATTTTTAGGAGCACACAAAGGTGATAAGATGTATCCCGCAATAATTAAAATAAACGCACAAACTCCTGAGGTTATATAATATTTGCGATACGATTTTTTTTCATTATTTATTTGTATTTTTATTATATCGTTTTCGGCGTTGGTTTCAAATCCTTTAAAATCAGGGGTGTTATTTTCATTATCCATGATTTTCCCTCAATTTTAATCTGTCCAAAATTATATTCGCCATTGCTTCGGCGGCGTTTTTGTTATACAGTGCTTTACTTTTCGTACTCATTTTATCAAGTTCGTTGGGGTCGCTCAGCATTTCTTCAAGTTTTTGTTTTAAATTTGCTCCGTTTAAGTCTTTATCGTTTATATAATCGCCCGCACCTGCATTTTTTATGAATTTGGCGTTGTATTCCTGATGATGCCCCGCCGTGTAGGTTTTAGGAATTACAAGACAGGGTTTGCCCATAGCGGTAACTTCCGCAAGAGTTGCGGCTCCGGCGCTGCATACGACAAGATCCGCCGCCGCCATATAAGGCGCTATGTCATTTTCAAAATCTTCTATTTGCTGATGTTCGTCAAAATCCATATCTTTAAGTTTTGCCAAAAGAGTCAAGTATTCTTTCATGCCGGATGTAATCAAAAAGCCTATGTTTTCAAGTATGAGATATACGGCTATATCTGCAAATGCCGCATTAAGTTCCGATGAACCGCCCGATCCTCCCATAAAGAGTATATATTTTCGATCCGTCGGAATGTCAAGTTCTTCTCTTGCTTCTGCACGACTTATGTTTAGAATTTTTTTCCTTACGGGGTTACCTACATAGAGTATTTCTTTTTTGGTTTTAAAATATTTTTCAGCGTCTTTCATTCCTATAAATATCAAGTCGGCGTATTTGGCGAGGAGTCTGTTGGTAAGGCCCGGAAATGAATTTGATTCGTGAATGGCGGTGAAAATTCCTTTTTTGGCGGCAACTTTTACTACGGGGCCGCATACGTATCCTCCGGTACCGATTACTACATCGGGTTTAAAGTCGTCAATTATGCTTTCCGCCTCTTTCATCGCTTTTAACGCTAAGGAAACTCTTTTTATATTTTCAAATGTTATTTTGCGTATAAAGCCTTTTACGTGTATGCTTTTAAATTCCATTCCCGCTTCTTTGGCAAGTTTTTCTTCAAGTCCGCCTTCGTTTCCTACATACATCATGTAGGCTCCGGGTACTTTTTCTTTTATTTTGTCGGCTATGGAAAGTGCGGGAAATATATGCCCTCCCGTTCCGCCGCCGCTTATTATAATTTTCATCTTATACACCCGCTTTCATTATATTTTGCTATATCGTGAGATATTCAAAATTATTCCCGCCATGCCCATGGTTATTAAAAGTGCGGTACCTCCGTAACTTATAAACGGGAGTGAAATTCCGGTAACGGGAAGTAATCCCAAAGTTACGCCTATGTTAAATACAAACTGAAATGCTATTTGTGTCGTTATTCCTACCGCAAGTAAGTATGAAAATTTGTCGGGGGCATTTCTTGCCACGTTAAGACACCTAAGCGTCAGAACAAAAAACAGAAATATCAAGATAAGACAACCTATAAATCCGGTCTCTTCAGCGTATACGGAAAATATGAAATCGTTGTAAGGTTCGGCAAGGTACATATATTTTTGTATGGATTTGCCGAAACCTTTGCCTTTTATTTCTCCGCTCGATATGGCATACAATGAATTTAGTACGTGTTCGGTCGCCGCATTTTCGTCATCGGTATAGACGGCAAGCCGACCTTTGGCGTAGCTTGAGGTGAATATAATCCCGGCAAGTATTAAAGACATGATAATTATTTCAATAATGATAATTTTCCAAGGTACACACGACGCAAACTGTATTGTGAGAAGGGAAACCACTATTATACCTATTGCGGAGATGTGAGGTTGAAGTGCCAACAAAAAAATTAATACACCGGACCATATCAAAACATTGAAATTATCTTTACCGCTGTTTTTGTCAAAATTTTTGCCGGACATTATGGCGGATGTGATTATAATGCAAGTCATTTTAACGACCTCGGAGGGTTGAAATCTGATAAATCCCAAATCAAGCCAACGCTGCGCACCGTGTGAATCTATTCCCTTTACTTTTACCATTATGAGAAATCCCATGCAAATCAGCCACAACGCAGTTAAAACCACAATGTTTCTATAAAGTTTATAATTTACTTTGGAGGCTAAAATCATGATAAAAAAGCCGATTATTGCGAATTTTAAATTTGAAAAAAAAAGAGCCGACATTTTTCCATTTCCGTTGTAATAGCCTTTTATATAACTTGCACTGTATACCATTATTACACCTATTATAACCAGAGCGATTACACACATTAAAATCCCGTAATCCACCTCTCCCGCCTGTAACTTTTCTCTCAAATTTCAATTTTCCTCTCTAATTTTATTTTATAAGATCGCTTGTTTTCAGATACGGCAATCAAATTTCGGATAAAAAATTAAAATGATTTAATTTCTTTAAATCCTTCAAGATTTCTAACTCTTGTTTTAAAATCATCTCCCCTTACTTCAAAACTTTCATACATATCCCACGAGGCGCAGGCGGGAGATAAAAGCACGATATCGCCTTTGACGGCATTTTTGTGTGCTTCTTTAACCGCTTCTTCCATATCCGACACGAAGATTATGTCATTAAAGCCGTGTGTTTTGGCGCAGGTCGCTATTATATTTTTGGTTTCGCCGAGCAATATAAGTTTTCTTACCTTACCGTTGAATGCCTCTATAAAATTATCAAACGGTACTTTTTTGTCCATACCTCCCGCAATCAAAACTATATTTTCATGGAAAGCATCGAGCGCCTTAACCGAGGCATCGGGGTTGGTACCCTTGGAGTCGTTGATGTAGACGGCACCGTTAACTTCCCCTACTTCTTCCATTCTATGTGTTACGCCTTTAAATTTTTTAAGTACGGTTTTTACGGCGTCCATATCGCACCCTACTGAGTTTGCAATCGCCATGGCGGTGAGGACGTTTTCCATGTTGTGATTTCCTCTTAAAGCCACATCGGATCTTGACATTATAACTTTTGTGTCGCCGTCTTTTTTTAAAACTATATTTCCGTCTTTGATAAAGTAGCCGTTTGAAACTTCGTTTTCAGCGTCTATCCAGATAATTTCGGCTTTAAGGTCCCTGTATATTTTTCTTAAATACGGGTCGTTGTAATTCAGTACGGCAAAATCTTCAGCCGTTTGGTTGTTAAATATGCGTGATTTCACCTTGCCGTAGTTTTCCATACTGCCGTGACGATTTAAATGGTCCGCCGTAAGATTTAAAAATCCGGCGGCTTTAAGGTGCAAGCTGTCCGTATTTTCAAGCTGAAAACTGGAAAGTTCGCATACAAAGAAAGTGTCCGGCATAGAGCTTTCAACTTCGCTTATAACCGGATTCCCGATATTTCCGACCACTCTCGTATCAAATCCCGACGCTTTCAGAAATTCTCCGAGTATCGTCGTCGTCGTGGTTTTACCGTTAGTTCCAGTAACGCCTAAAAAAGTTCCCTTTGCAAATCTGTATGCAAGTTCCACTTCGCTTATTACCGGAATTTTGCGTGCTTTAAATTTGATAACGAAAGGAAGATCCGAGGGTATACCGGGAGATATGACGACAAAATCACAATCTTCTTCACCGGACGGATTTTGTCCGTATATACAATGTATGTTTTTATTTATGACAGTATTTTCATTTTTTTCTTTGTTGTCGTATGCGTAAACAACGGCGCCATGTGAAACCAAAAATTCGGATGCGGCGATGCCGCTCTTACCAAGTCCCGAAACGATAACTTTCTTATTTAAAACTTCCATATATACCTCCGTTATTTTTACGACAAATTAAGTTTAATAATATTCTCTGATAGAAATATCATTTAATTTATTACATCAAACACTTCTGGCGTCATTTAGAACTTAGCGAGTACGGAAAGTCGCACTAAAGCGTTACAACATTAATGATTTTTCTATCAGGTTTCAGTATAAGATAATGTATAAATTGCAATATCAAGTTGAACATTTTTTGTAAAAATTTTTAAACAATTGAATA
>CAMYCP010000069.1 GCA_947254385.1 uncultured Filifactor sp.
ATGCTCAGGAGTCTCGTGGGCTCGGAGATGTGTATAAGAGACAGGTATTACAAAAACCGCCGTAAAAATAAATAAAACCGATCCGCTCTGATACTGATTTGCTTTAAAAAATGTAGTATGCAATCTTAAGCAAAATTTACTATGAAACCTCCTATATTGCTTTCATTTATCGTGGTACCCGAGGGCATGGAGATTTAACATAAAGTTTCATTACAAAAATTTCTAATGTAAAGATTAATACTACAATTTCTTATGCAATTCAGTATGAAAAATGCGGTATGCAAACTTAAGCGGAATTTATAATAAAGTTGTATTGCAAAAAAAATTCAGTTAAAACCGATACCGCAATTTCTTGTACAACTTGGTATAAGCCGATATAAATAAAAGATATAACGCAAAAAAATAATAAGTCCGGTGAAAAAAAATTTTTTTAAAACTACTCAAATTAGCAGTATTATTATCAAGAAAAAAATTGTATAATGTTAAAAGGATGATTGTATTATTTAATTTTTGTACTTCTAAAAAGGAGATGTTACTATGGGTGCTTTAATTGCAGCAATGGGAGTTTTTATTTTTGTACTTTTAGGTATAGTGATAGCGATGTATATCCTTTCGGCGCTGGCACTTTCAACACTTGCCAAAAACAACGGCTATGCCGACAAGGCTTTTTTTGCGTGGCTTCCTTTCACAAATACGTATTTGCTGGGGCTTTTGTGCGGAGATGTAAATTTGTTCGGAAAACTGTATTTACCTGCCAACACATCCGCACTTTTGATAACGTTTCTGCCGCTTGCAAAGGCAATTCCTGTTGTAGGAATTTTTGTGATAGTTTTTTGGGCGATTTTGTTTGTTCACGCTATATACAATATCTTAAAGATGATAAATCCGGACAATGCCGTATTGATGACTGTTTTAGCTATTATTCCGGCTACTTTGATTTCATTTCCGATCTATCTTTTCATCAATAGAGAGGCAACTTTGGACAATGATGTGTACTAAAAATTTAAAAAACCTGCCGATTTTCGGCAGGTTTTTTTATTTTATTTTGCAAAATTGTTGTCGAAATCTCTTATAACACGAGGTGTAAGCATTTGATGGAATGCACATATGGATTTCGGATTTTGATATACGCTGTCGGCAAACGCTAAAATATAGTTTCTCATCATGGGCATATCCACGATTTCATCGACCATGCCGCTTTTAGCGCAGAATTTCGGTCTGGATTTTTCAAGATATGCTTGAATGAGGGCGTTCATTTTGTCTATCGTGGGTTGCAAATCTTCGCCGTTTTTCTTATCTTTCACAAGTCTTCTGGAGTACATCGCAACCGATGCGGTTTCACCTGTCATTACATAGATTTCAGTAGCCGCCGTGCCGAGTGAAAATGCGTTGGTAGCGTTTCCTTGAGGCCCGCCGAGTACATAGTGTGCAGCGGCAGATCCTTTACGTAAGGTGATTTCCATTGAAGGCATGTCGGAATTTTGTATGGAGTAGATGAGTGATTGTCCAAGTCCTAAAAGTTCCGCCTTTTCAGCGTCGTCTCCCACGTCTATACCGGTGGTATCTTGTATCCATACCAGTGGAATTCTGTCTCTTGCGCACAAGGTTACAAATTCGTTCATTTTAATTAAGCCTTGTCTATAGAGCTTGCCCCCGATTCCTACCGAGTTTTCTTTATATTCGGGGTAGTGCATGAGTAAGCCTTGTACGTTTGCAACTACACCTACAAGCAAGCCGTCGGCTTTAGCAAGTCCGGTCACCATTTCTGGGCCGTAGCCTTTTTTAAATTCCAGAAGTTCACTGTTGTCAAAGAGTCTTCCTATTACGTCGTATACGTCGTATGTTCTTTTTTGGTTTATCGGCACGATGCTGTAAAGTTCGTTCGGATCAAGTTGCGGTTCCATGGGTTCGTCTACACGGAAAAATTCGAGGTTGTAAGCGGGGATGTATTCCATGTATTTACGTATTCCTTCCAACACGCCTTCTTCATCTTCGTATACTTCTCTAAAAAATCCCGTTTCTCCGAAGTGAATGGGTACGGATCCCGGAGGATTTACTCTGCCGGCTTTTTTGTTATTTTCGATTATTTGTTCGGCGCCTTCTTTGTCGATGTAGCCTTTGGGGTTCATGCCTCCTAATATTCCGGCTCCGCCTACCGCCATGTTGGCATCTTTATGCGCAATCAGTATGGTGGGGCTTATACTGTGGTATCCTCCGCCTGCCGGATTTGTGCCGTATATGCCTACAATTACGGGTATTCCCATTTGGGTAAGTTCGGCATTTCTATAGAAAGGTGTACCGCCACCACGTCTGTTGGCGTATACTTTTTCCTGTTCGTCGAGTTTTACACCGCTGCAATTTAATATATAAACGAGCGGTATTCTAAGACGCTTTGCAGTGTCGGACGCTCTTAAAAGGTTTTCGGCTTGTCCCGGGATCCATGCTCCGGCAAGTTTTTTGTTATCGGACGCTACGATTACCGCCCATTTGCCGCTTATTCTGCCTAAGCCTTTAATTATTGCCGTAGATTTAGTTTTGTTGTCTTGCGGATTGTAGAGACTGTTTAAAGGACACCACGTGCCTTCGTCCACAAGCATATCTATACGTTGTGTTGCGGTCATTTGTCCGGATTCATTGAGCGATTCGTCCGAACGACCGTTGTTCCTCGCTTCTTCTATTAATGCACGAATTTCATCTTCTATTGCTTGTATTTGTTCCTCATTTTCAGCGTTATATGTGGATAACGGTTTTCCTACAACCGGCATATTTTGAAAATATGACGGCATTGAGTATTCTCCCATACGCTCCCTCCTATTGCGGTACTTTTATGAATGCTTGTCCCGGGTCGATTTCTTCTCTTATCATTTTGATTATTTCGGGATTAGGTGCTTCAAGTTCGACTGCTTGAGATACGTCCAAATCAAATCCTGTATTTTCGAGTACATCTTCCGGAGATGATGTCGGATAGTAGCCGGCAAGGTACATTTTTTTGGTTTTTTCGTCAAATTTCAAAATCCCTCTGTCGGTAACCACGGCGATAGGGCCTCTGTTGGTCGGAAGTCCCATTTTTTCTCTGCCGTCAGGGCCGTCTATCCAGCCGGGGCTGGTTACATAGTCGATTTTTTCCATAAAACGACGTTTTTCATGTTGCATCATTATTACTGTGTTGACAAAAGTTGCGATGCCGTTAGCGCCGCCGCTTCCTGTAAATCTCGTTTTGGGGTTGTTATAGTCGCCTATACAGGTGGAGTTTACGTTGCCGTACGGATCTATTTGCGCTCCGCCTATAAATGCTACCATATCGACATTATCGTTTAACCATGCTACGGATTCAAAGCCGATAAAACGTATGTTCGGCCATTGTACGGCACAATGCGCCATAAATCTGTTGTCGCCTACACTTCTCGGTACTTCGATCGGTGCGCAGTCCATAAGACCGCTTTCAACTATCAAGTTGCATGAGGGTGCATAATGTCTCTTGGCAAGTGATGCACCTATTAACGGAAGTCCCGTGCCGACTATTACGACTTGTCCGTCTTTTATTTGTTTTGCGATCGTTACCGCTTGCATTTCTTTATTTGTATAATTTGTGTAATCAGACACCGTTAATCCTCCTTATCTACTTTTCCGGCATATCCCAATCCCGGAACATTTTTAAGTTTAATCAGTCTTACGGCTCCAAGTTTATCCAGATATTCTTCATGTGTTTTTACGGAGTATACCCATTCATCTACAAATTCTTTGAATGTGTCGTCATTTTTGCTTGCAACGTCATATGCTTTGAAATATTCTTTATCATAATCATAGTAGTTGTAGCATTGTGACGGGTGTGCCCCCATCGGTGCGTGAACTACGGCGTCTACGCAAAAGCCCGGTATGGAGTTTTTGGTCGGGTCTTTTCTGATTTCTTCGTTGCTTACAAGTTCTTCGCAAGTTACGATGACGTGCTTTGCAGCAACCGCTATGTCAACATCGTGAAATTCGTCGCCTTCTATCGAGCAGGTGCCGTCGGGCGATGCTTTTTGTACGTGAATTATTGCCGTGTCAAGTTGCGGTACGGGAAGTGCCACTATTTTTTCACCTTTTTTGAACGGGTTTTCCACATATACGAATTTATCATCCGGCAATTTTTCTATAGTTTCTCTTACTTCTTTGCTTATTCCCCACATATCCGTAAGAGAAGATCCCATCATAAGTCTTACCGGAAGATAAGGTAACCCCAAAGATGCCGCATGGAGCATCAACATCATGGCATCTTGTGAGTAGTCTTCCATGATGAGTTCATGTTTTTCAACGGCTTTTCTAAATCTTCTCGATACGTTTGTAAATCCTGAATTAGCCGTGTAGCAGTTAATATATGCTTTTACTCTGCCTTCTCCTATCAAAAGGTCCCAGTCGCCTCCGGCAGGCCCCGCTTGTACGATAAAATCTTTTTGTCCTTGACGCAAAATCTCATGAACAGCCGCATAAGGCTTTCTGTTTGTTGTAAAGCCGCCGAACGAAATTTGATCACCGTCGTGTACAAATTTTGCTATGGCGTCATGTAATGAATACACCTTACTCAAGATAAATGCCCTCCCTTTATTAATATTAAAATACATAAATACGGGCAATCACAATTTTCAACACGTGATTGCCCCTCTATCGGATGATTGTTAAGTTTATGATAAAACGCACGTGTGCCCGTTTTATTATCGCTTATATGGTTTATTTATATTTTCCGATAACATCAATTTTTTTAATTTATTTAAACATCAGCATGAAAAATCCAGCCGCAACCGCAGAGCCTATAACTCCGGCTACGTTCGGTCCCATTGCGTGCATGAGCAGGAAGTTTGTAGGATCGGCTTTAGCTCCTTCAACTTGTGATACACGAGCCGCCATAGGTACTGCGGATACCCCTGCCGAACCTATGAGCGGATTTATTTTTCCGCCGGTAGCGGCGCAGAGTATTTTACCGAAGATCACTCCGCCGAAAGTTGCAAATGCGAAAGCTGCAAGTCCCATAGCTATGATTGCTATCGTTTGCGGTTTTAAGAATATATTTCCGTTAGCGGTAGCGCCTACGGTCGTGCCGAGCATTATGGTAACTATATTACAAAGTTCGTTTTGTGCCGTTTGAGAAAGTCTTTCCACTACTCCGGATTCTCTAAAGAGGTTCCCGAGCATCAACATTCCGAGGAGCGGAATTACTGACGGAAGTAAAAGTCCGCAGAAAAGTACAACAACTACAGGGAATATCACTTTTTCAACTTTGGATACTTTTCTAAGTTGTCCCATTTTTATTTTGCGTTCTTTTTCAGTCGTCAAAAGTTTCATGATAGGCGGTTGTATCATTGGGATCAGCGCCATATAGGAATATGCCGCCACCGCTATTGGCGCAACCAAATCGGGTGCAAGGTTATTTGCGAGAAATATGGATGTCGGACCGTCAGCACCTCCGATGATACCTATAGCCGCACATTGTCCCGGTGTAAAGAGACCGGTGGAGTTTGCAAATATAAATGCCACATATATCCCGAATTGTGCCGCCGCTCCTAAAAGCAAGCTTATAGGGTTTGCGATCAACGGGCCGAAATCGGTCATTGCGCCTACACCCATGAATATCAGACATGGGAACATATTACTTTTTACGCCGTTATAAATTACTCTTAAGACCCCTGACGCATACCATGCTTTTCCGTCCGCCCCGGCGTCGTACATTACATCTGAGAGCGGGAGATTTGCAAGAAACATACCGAATGCTATCGGTAAGAGCAACAAAGGTTCAAATTCTTTGACTATAGCGAGATAGATCAAGACAAAGCTTATTAAGAACATTAGACACGATTTCCATGTCAATGCCGCAAATCCTGACTCTGCCAAGAGTTCACGCATGACTTCGATAAAATTCATAAATCGTATCCTCCTCTTATTTTAAAACTGCCAACACTGCATCCGTATCAACCATATCTCCTTTTTTTACCGAAATTGATGCTACCGTGCCGTCAACAGGTACGGGGATTTCGTTTTCCATTTTCATGGCTTCGAGTATGAATGCAACTTGTCCCGCTTTTACGGCCGAACCTTCGGATATTTTAACTTCCAAAATTTTTCCGGGCATCGGACTTACTATGTTTCCTTTTCCGCCGGATACGGGAGATGCCGCTTTCGGTACGCTTTCGGTTTTAGCGGGTGCTGGTGCCGGTGCAGGTGTGCTCGTCCTTTGTACGGAACGGCTCATCGGTCTGGATGCGGAAGATACTCTTTCTACCTCTACATCATATTGCTTGTCGTTGATGGTTACTACATATTTCATAATTTGTTCCTGCCTTTCGATTAAGTATAATTTTTGTGGTTATAAGTACTCATGACTTTTTACAAGGTTTAAAATCAAGAAGATGAAAATTATCCGCATTTTTTAACTAAATTTCCTGAATGCTGATAATTTGAAACTGATCCGGACTCACTTTCATTTCTTCCGCTATCGCCGCTATGATTGCCGCATAAGTCTCGGTGTCCGGTTCATCGTTTGATACCGCCGGTACGGCTACAGATTCCGTTTTCGGCGTGCTTTCCTTTTCTTTTATCACGGTGTTTAAAACCTTGGATACGAGCGTTACAGCCAAAGCCAAAAATATCAACGCCGCAAATACCGTGAGCAATCCCATAAGGGAGATTAAAATCGAATCTCCAAGACTCATGACCGTTTCTTTGTACATATATTCACCTCCCCGTGCATCACTCAAGTCGTGCATATGCGTAAAAATCAAAAAACTATTGCAAGTAAATATCACATATACACAAATTGCAGGTTTTACCCGAATATAAAAATTTTTATTATTTTTTATTATAACGATATTTTATACGCGGAAGTTGAAAAAGCGATTCTCAAAAAGTAAAATATTGATTTTACAATCTTTTTAAT
>CAMYCP010000070.1 GCA_947254385.1 uncultured Filifactor sp.
TTATATATTTATGAAGGAGTGACCGCTTTGTCTTTTTTTGATGAATTTAAAGATTTTATATCCAAAGGTAACATTCTTGATATGGCTGTCGGCGTAGTCATAGGCGGAGCTTTTGGAAAAATTGTAACTTCTTTGGTAAACGATATAATAATGCCTACATTCGGCAGCTTGGTGAATGTAGATTTTACAGGTCTTTTTTTAGGAAAAATCGCAATAGGTAATTTTATACAACAAGTCGTGAATTTTTTAATTATTTCCTTTGCAATTTTCTCTTTTTTAAAGTCAATGGACAGAATTGTGCCTAAAAAGGAAGAACAAAAAGAAGATCCCGAACCGTCAAAAGAAGAAAAACTGCTTACTGAAATTAGAGATTTACTTAAAGAAAAATAATCATCAGCTTTCAACCGCACATAAATTTGGTTTTGGCTATATTCTTACCACTATCAGGGCGAATTTAGGACTTTCACCTTTAAGATTATGAACGTGCCGAGCACACTAAAAAAACCGAGACAATGAAAATGTCTCGGTTTTTACTTTTTTATAAAATCTTATTTGTCTTTTTCAGCCGCTCTTACTTTGAGAATTTCTTCTTTTAACAGCGGTAAAATTTTATGCAAGTCACCTACTATACCGAGATCCGCTACTTCAAATATAGGCGCATCCGGATTTTTGTTGATTGCTATTATAAGTTCGGATTCTTCCATACCTGCCAAGTGTTGGATAGCTCCAGAGATACCGTTTGCCAAATACAGGTCGGGGCGAACAGTTTTTCCTGTTTGACCTACTTGACGGTCTTTAGGTAACCATCCTGCATCAATGGTTGCACGAGAACCGGATACTGTTGCACCTAAAACTTCGGCAAGTTCTTCCAGTGGCCCGAATTTGTCAGGTCCGCCTACTCCACGTCCTGCGGAAACTAATACTTTAGCTTCTTCAATGTTTACACGTTTTGCAGTTTCCGGAACAAA
This sequence comes from uncultured Filifactor sp., assembly GCA_947254385.1. Classification (GTDB taxonomy): domain Bacteria; phylum Bacillota; class Clostridia; order Peptostreptococcales; family Filifactoraceae; genus CAMYCP01. Next base: position 969 of record CAMYCP010000070.1, read on the forward strand.
TTCCAAAACTTCAACGTTCATGTCTTCAGGCACCAGTTTAGCATCAAAATCTATTATTTCACCTTTACGGTTCGGATCTGCATCATGTTTTTGCATAACTCCGGGACGTACGGTAGACATTTGAGGTCTGTAATCGGGACAAGCTATAGTAGCCATAAGGTTACCACCGAACGCCGGACGTGTTTGCATAAGCAGTCTGTTGTCAGGATTTATTGCAAGTCCTGTACAGTCTGCGGTCAATCCGGTATGAATACTTGCGGCAACGTGCGGTGCTATATCTCTACCTATGGATGTAGCTCCGAAAAGTACGATTGAAGGATTGATTTCCTTTATTACAGCTACCGTAGCTTTTCTGTAAGGTTCTGTAACGAAAAGATCCAACATTTTGTCGTCCACTACATATACTTTGTCAGCCCCGTGTTCTATGATTGTTTGTGCTTTATCTTTAATATTATATCCGACTAAAACGGCATAAACTTCTTCACCTAATTCATCAGCAAGTTCTCTCGCTTTACCTACGAGTTCCAAACCTACTTTTTGAATTTCACCTCTTCTTTGTTCAACATATACTAAAACGCCTTTGAAATCTTCAAGGTTCACAAAAATCCCTCCTCATTTAAATTTGAAAAACCCTATTTCGGATCATCATATAATAAACTTTTCTTGCAGTTTTTCCACAATTTTCTTTGCGCCTTCAAGCGGTGTTAAGCCTTCAAATACTTTTCCCGCTTGTTTTGCGCCTTTTGTAAATGATTTTTGAACTTTTGTAGGCGAACCTTTAAGTCCCATGTTGGAAGGATCCATATCCAAATCTTTAGCGCCCCAAACTTCAACTTCCGCTTTATATGCATCGAAAATTCCGCCCGGCGTCATGTAACGCGGAGTATTGAGTTCTTTAAGTGCTGTGATCAGGCACGGTGTTTTTACTTTGATTCTTTGATATCCGTCTTCAAAGTGTCTCTTTACTATTACATAATCTCCGTCAACTTCAATTTCTTCAGCATATGTTACGGACGGTAAACGTAAGTGTTCAGCCATTTGAGGGCCTACTTGCGCCGTATCTCCGTCTATAGCTTGACGTCCGGTTATTACCAAATCATAGTTCAAGTTTCTCAAAGCACCTACAAGTGTTTGAGAAGTAGCCCATGTATCAGCACCGCCGAGTGCTCTGTCGGTAACCAAAATAGCTTTATCGGCTCCCATGGCCAATGCTTCTCTTAAAGCCAAATCAGCTTGAGGTAATCCCATTGTAAGTACGGTTACGTGTGCTCCGGTTTTTTCTTTTATTTGAAGAGCAGCTTCCAAACCTGCTTTGTCATCAGGATTTATTATAGACGGTACACCGTCACGAATTAATGTTTTAGTAACCGGATCTATCTTAACTTCCGTAGTATCGGGTACTTGTTTTATGCATACTACTATATTCATTATTTAAGTCCCTCCTTATTTTAACAGACTTTTAGAAATAACGATTCTTTGAACTTCAGAGGTTCCTTCGTAAATTTCGGTAATTTTGGCATCACGCATCATACGTTCTACCGGATAATCTCTGATATATCCGTATCCTCCGAAGAGTTGTACAGCTTTAGTAGTTACATACATTGCCGTTTCAGCGGCTACAAGTTTAGCAACTGCTGAAGATATGGAGTAATCTTTTCCTGTTTGTTTTTCCCATGCGGCTTTATATACGGCAAGTTTAGCACATTCTATTCTGGAGTACATATCAGCTAAACGGAATTGCGTATTTTGGAATTTAGCTATAGGTCTTCCAAATTGTCTTCTTTCTTTTACGTATGTTATAGCTTCATCCAAAGCACCTTCAGCTATACCTAAGGCTTGAGCTGCGATACCTATTCTTCCGCCGTCCAGAGTATGAAGTGCGATAGTGAAACCTTTTCCTTCCTTACCTAAAAGGTTTTCTTTAGGTATGCGACAATTTTCAAATACCAATTCACACGTAGCCGATCCTCTTATACCGAGTTTCTTTTCCTTAGGACCGAAAGAAAAGCCGGGTGTTCCTTTTTCCACTATAAATGCGGAAATACCCTTATGTCCTTGTGTTTTATCGGTTACGGCAAATACTACATAAGTATCTGCAACTTCACCGTTGGTTATAAACATCTTGGAACCGTCCAGCACCCATTCATCACCGTCAAGTACGGCGGTCGTTTGTTGTCCTGCGGCGTCAGTTCCCGCATTGGGTTCTGTCAAACCGAATGCTGCAAGTTTTTCACCTTTAGCTAACGGGGTTAAAAATTTTTTCTTTTGTTCTTCAGTTCCCCAATCGTTAATCGGAGCAGAACCTAATGAAGTGTGTGCAGACAAAATTACGGCCGTTGTACCGCAAACTTTCGCCAATTCTTCCACTGCCATAATATAAGAAATGTAATCGGCACCTTGTCCACCATATTCTTTTGCGTAAGGAATTCCGAGCATTCCCGCTTTAGCCATTTTTTTAATGGTTTCCCAGGGGAATTTTTCTTCTTCATCTACGTCGGCAGCGATAGGTTTTACTTCGTTTTCAGCAAATTCTTCCAGCATACGTTTGAGTAAAACGTGTTCTTTTGATAAACCAAAATCCATCTTGCTTTCCCTCCCTTAAAAATTTAAATACCATATATATGACTTTGCAGTGTCTTCGTTATATGTAACTGCAAGAATCAACTTTTTTACATTTCCGCACAAAGTGAGAAATGTAAGCATTTCTCACTTTGTTGAGGAAGTATTATATTGAAACTGTAAAAATATACAAAGCGATCAACTATAAAATATATTTTTACGAGTTATCTTTTTACTATAAGTGCAGTACCCATACCGCCACCGATACAGAGTGTAGCTAAACCATATTTCGATTCTCTCTTTTGCATTTCAAAAAGAAGAGTAGTCAAAATTCTGGCTCCGGATGCGCCTATCGGGTGACCCAAAGCGATAGCTCCACCGTTTACATTTAGTTTTTCTACAGGTATGTTGAGTTCTCTTTGACAATATACGGCTTGAGACGCAAACGCTTCGTTTGCTTCCACCAAATCCATGTCTTCTATTGTAAGTCCCGCTTTTTTTAAAGCTATTCTGCTTGCAGGTACAGGGCCTGTACCCATGATTGCAGGATCTACTCCGGCAGTCCCGTGAGAGACGATTGTAGCCAAAGGTTTAATTCCGAGTTCATCGGCTTTTTCCTTGGACATCACTACAAGCATAGCGGCACCGTCATTTATTCCGGAAGAGTTACCTGCGGTAACCGTTCCCGTACCGTCGAACAGGAATGCGGGTTTAAGTTTGCCCACGCTTTCCATAGTGGCACCGTAACGTATATATTCATCCTGATCAACTACGGTGTCACCTTTTCTGCCTTTTATTGTTACAGGCACGATTTCATCTTTAAATCTACCTTCTTTTTGTGCTTTTTCAGCGTTGTTTTGGCTACGTACCGCAAGTTCATCCTGCATTTCTCTTGTGATGCCGAACTGCTTGCTCACGTTTTCGGCGGTCATACCCATGTGATAGTCATTGAAAACATCGGTTAAACCGTCTTTTATCATTGTATCTATGAATTGTTTGTGTCCCATTCTTGCGCCGTATCTTCCTTCACGGAAAGCATACGGTGCCATGCTCATGTTTTCAGCTCCGCCTGCCAAAATTATGTCATCTTCTCCCGCACCTATAAGTTGAGCGGCCAGCGATACACTTCTAAGTCCCGAACCGCATACGATGTTTATTGACATAGCGGGTTTTTCTTTAGGTATTCCGGCTCCCATGGAAATTTGTCTACCGACATTTTGTCCCAATGTTGCGGAAAGTACGTTTCCTATATATGATTCATCTATCATATCCGGAGTAATTCCGGCTCTTTTTATGGCTTCTTTTGCGGCAATTATTCCAAGTTCTACGGCAGGTACGGTCTTAAAGCCTCCGCCGAAACTTCCTACAGCGGTTCTCGCCGCACTTGCTATAACGACTTCTCTCATTTTTTCCTCCGTACAAAATATATTGAATTCATTTATCCATTAGCATAAGAAAAGATAATTATTTATCGTATTTATAAAATCCTTCTTTCGTTTTTCTGCCGAGCTTTCCGGCTCTGACCATCTTTTTAAGCAAAGGATGCGGACGATATTTCGGATCTGAAAATTCAGTATACAGTACTTCCATAATTGCAAGACATACGTCCAATCCTACCAAATCACCGAGTTCCAACGGGCCCATGGGATGATTTGCTCCAAGTTTCATTGCTGCATCTATTTCTTCCTTGGATGCGACACCGTCGGCTAAAATACCTATTCCTTCATTTATCATGGGGATAAGTATACGATTTACTACGAATCCGGGAGCTTCGTTGACGCTTACCGGAGTTTTGCCTATTTGTTTGGATATTTCATATACTTTGTCATGAATTTCATCGGCTGTAACTTGTCCTTTTATTATTTCCACAAGTTTCATGACCGGCACGGGATTAAAAAAGTGCATTCCGATTACTCTTTCAGGCTTTTTCATGTGAGCGGCTATTTGAGTAATTGAAAGAGAAGACGTATTTGTAGCTATAATAGCATCATCTTTAGCTACTTCTTCTATAGAATCGAGGAGTTCGTATTTTACGTTAATATCTTCAGATACGACTTCTATAAAAAGATCCGCATCTTTACATTCGTTGAAATCCATGGTATACGTTATACGTCCCAAGATTTCATCCTTATCTTTTTCCTCTATTTTGCCTTTGGATACAAGTTTTGCTATGTTCTTTTCGATTCCGGCTTTAGATTTTTCTATTGAAGGGGTTCTTCTGCCCCTTTCAATAACTTCTATACCGTTTTGCGCAAAAGTTTGAGTAATTCCGCTGGCCATAGTGCCTGTTCCTACTACACATACTTTCATAAAATGTTGCTCCTTTCGTGTTTTTTAAACTTCTACCGAAGAAAGCAAAAACTTTTTAAGCTTGCGACATACTGAATACAAAAAAAGTATGCAATGCCTTATTTATTTTTATTTAAAAATTTTTCCATACGCATTTTTTGTTCTTCCGTGCCGAAACACATTCCAAAATATTTATTTTCAAGAGTAACGGCCTCATCCATAGGCAAGTCGACACCTTCGTTGATCGCTTTTTTAGCGTTACGTACGCCGATTTGTCCGTTAGATGCAATTTTACCTGCAAGGTTCAAAGCGTAAGGCATAAGTTCTTCCGAAGACACCGTTTTATTTACAAGACCTATTCTGTACGCTTCATCGGCATCTATTATGTTCGCCGAAAAAATAAGTTCAGCTGCCAAGCCTTTGCCTATCAATCTGGGCATTCTTTGTGTACCTGAAAATCCCGGTATTATTCCGAGTCCGGTTTCCGGAAAACCAAATTTAGCTTTATCGGAAGCTATACGTATATCACAAGCTAACGCAAGTTCATTTCCTCCACCTAAAGCATACCCATTTACAGCCGCTATAATCGGCTTGACAAAACATTCAATTTTACGAAAAATTCGCGCACCGACTCTGCCGAATTCTTCGCCTTCGGAAGCTGTCATATTTTGCATCTCTGAAATATCCGCTCCTGCAACAAAAGCCTTGCCGACTCCCGTAAGAACTACTACCTTTACTTCATCATCAGTTTCAAGTTTTGTGAAAGTTTCATCTATTTCCTTAAGGAATTCCGTACTTAAAGCGTTTAAAACTTTAGGATTATTCATTGTAACAACGGCAATACCGTCTTTTTTATCAATAAGGATTTTATCTCCCATTTTGAAACACTCCTTTGCAAAAAAATCCCGCTACAAAAATTTTTTCTTAAATCGTGAAAAATCATATTTAATTATTTCATAAATAAAAAAATCTGCATAAAAATATGTAATGGTCACATCTAAAACTTCTGTAAAAATCATTTCATGATAATAATACCATTTGCCGTTATGATTGTCAACAGTTTAACAAAATCAAAAAC
>CAMYCP010000071.1 GCA_947254385.1 uncultured Filifactor sp.
AATTTCCTCATCTCCTTTAATAATTTGTTTATACTTTCTTAAACCGTATAATCTAAAGGTTTCTCCTTCATATTCTATATCGCATTCTTTCCACGTACGCCCGTCTTTTTTGGGGAGTTTGTTTTCTCTGTTGCTGAAGGTGTCGCCGCCGATTGACGCATTTTTCTTTATTTTTCTTAAATTTCCGGCTTTAGCGTCCCAGCCGAGCTTTTTGGCATCCGTCTTTGTGATGAAATTTATCGGAAGTTCGTTATACGTGTGGATATAGAGTGCCACTTCGTCTTTGGAAGTGTAAATTTTTCCGTATTCTATTTTTTTGTTTTCGGTTGCGCTGATGTTGGAAATTTGATTTTCCCCGGCTATCAAAGCGTCGTTTGAGGTTTTAATATCAGAATTTTCTTCGTCATTTTCAGTAGCGCCGATTTTTAAAACATTTTCGTTTGAGGATACCAAATACTTATCCGTATCGGATAAATTGTAACCTGCAATTAAAAACACCGTTAAAAAAAGAGATAACAGATACTTAAGTTTTAAATTCTTCACGGGTTTTTCCTTTCTTTTGACCTTTTGAAAATAATTTTGTATACTGAAAATGTAAAAGTTTTTTCGGCAGTGTGAAGTTTTTGTGTAAACTTTTTTGAGAGAAGAAAATTTTTGTATCTACACATAATATTTTACACTATGTACACTTTTTATTGTAGCATCGTTCAATATAAATAACAACCGAAAGCGGAAAATAATTGCTCATCCTGCCGAATAAAGAAAGCGATTTTCAGCCTGATTGAATTTATGAAAAGAGTGAAAATTTTGGATAATTACAAGAGGAAGAAAAGTTCGAGCGAACTTATAAAAATTTTTGTACCGTATTTTAAAGGGTATCGTCATATTTTAATCATAGATTTGATATGTGCGTTGTTTACGACTTTTTGTGAAGTTATATTTCCTCTGATGATACGGCAAATTACAATCAATGCGATTAACGGCACGCTTGTTTTCGATTATGTGCTTAAAACGGCAAAGTTATATTTGATTTTGCGTGTTGTGGATACCGTAGCGAGCTATTATATGGCGTCGGTAGGGCATATAATGGGTGCGGGTATAGAACGGGATATGCGTAAAGACCTCTTTTCTCACCTACAAAAATTGTCGTTTTCTTATTATGACAAGACCAAGATAGGTCAGATAATGGGACGAATTACAAGCGACTTGTTTGAGATTGCAGAATTTGCTCACCACTGCCCCGAAGAATTTTTTATAGCAGGGGTTAAAATTACCGTATCATTTTTGATTTTATCTCGTATAAATCCGATTTTGACGATAATCGTATATTCGGTTATTCCGCTCATGCTTTTCGGCACTTCATATTTTAGAAAAAAGATGCGTATTGCGTTCAAACGTTCACGTGAACAGATAGGTGAACTGAACGCCGATGTGGAAGACAGTCTCCTCGGAGTTAGAATCGTCCGTTCGTTCGCAAATGAAGATATGGAGGAAGAAAAATTCGCCGTAAGCAACGACCGCCTTTTAGATATAAAACGGTTTCAATATAAATATATGGCAGGTTTCAGAGCGGTCACACAATTTTTTGACGGGCTGATGTACTTTACCGTGATTTTGTTCGCATCCAAATTTATGTTGTCGGGCAAAATAACTCCGGCGGATATGGTCGCATACACTCTGTACGTATCCACTCTCTTAATGTCGATACGCCGTATCGTGGAATTTGCGGAACAGTTTGAACGGGGTATGACCGGAATAGAACGTTTCAGTGAAGTGATGGAAACTCCCGTAGAAATTAAAGACTCAATCGATGCGGTAGATATTGATAATCCGGAGGGGGATATAAAATTCGACAACGTGAGTTTCAAATATTCATCGGGGGACGGCATGGTAATTTCCAACCTCGATTTACACATAAAAAAAGGCCAAAAAATTGCGCTGGTCGGTCCGTCCGGCTCCGGCAAAACCACATTGTGTAACCTTATACCGCGTTTTTACGACGTGTCCTCGGGTAAAATTCTGCTGGATAATATCGACATCACCAAGATAAAACTGCACTCGCTTAGAGACCATATCGGCATGGTGCAACAGGACGTATATATTTTTTCGGGTACGGTATTTCAAAATATAGAATACGGCAAACCCGGTGCAAGTCACGACGAAGTAATCGAAGCTGCAAAACTTGCAGGTGCCGACGAATTTATATCCAAACTCGACAAAGGATATGACACTTATGTGGGAGAAAGAGGAGTCAGACTCTCTGGCGGGCAAAAACAGCGAATAAGCATAGCGCGCGTATTTTTGAAAAATCCGCCCATTCTGATTTTAGATGAAGCGACTTCATCTCTTGACAACGAAAGCGAACGCCTCATTCAAAATTCACTTGAAAAACTCGAAAAAGGCAGAACCGTATTTACCATTGCGCATAGACTTACGACCGTCAAAAATGCGGACAGAATACTCGTCATGACGGACGGCGGTATCGTTGAAAGCGGAACACATAAAGACCTTATGGCATTACAGGGCGAGTATTATAATTTGTATAAATTGACTGAAGAAAATCTTGATTAAAGGAGACTGAAATGGAATCTGAAATTTTGTGTATAGGGAGCGAACTTTTGCACGGGGATATAGTAAACACCAACGCCCGTGATATTTCCAAAGCACTCTCAGAAATAGGAATAGACGTTCATTATCAAACCGTCGTCGGAGACAATCCCGTTCGCATGAAAGAATCGTGCAACATAGCTTTTAAGCGTGCCGACGTCGTAATTTTTACCGGAGGCCTCGGCCCTACTCAGGACGACATAACTAAGGAGGCGGTAGCCGAATATTTCAACCTCCCGATGGTATACGACGAAGAAAGCTATAAACATCTGGTTGAAAGATACTCCATGTTCAGTAAAAATATGCCCGAAAACAATCTCAGACAGACATATTTTCCTAAAGGGAGCATTATTTTAAAAAACGACAACGGCACGGCAAACGCCTGCATACTCGATTTAAAAGGTGTGAACCGAAAAATAGCGGTTCTCCTCCCGGGGCCTCCTCACGAAATGAAACCCCTCCTGTATGAAAAAGTAATCCCGTATTTATCACGAATTTCAAACGAAACCATCTGCTTTGAAAAAATAGGCGTTACAAAACTTGGAGAATCGCTTGCGGAAGAGATGTGCATGGATTTAATCAAAACGCAAAAAAATCCCACAATCGCAACCTTTGCCAAAAACGGTTATGTGATATTCAGAATCACGGCAAAAGCCGAAAATATCGAAGTCGCAAAAAAAATAATATCACCGGTCAAAGATGAAATTTTAAAACGTTTCGGCAAAAACGCATTCATTTTGGAAAACGATGAAAAAATATCCGATTACGTCGCAAAACTTCTCATACAAAAAAAAATAACCGTATCCACTGCGGAATCGTGTACCGGCGGAATGCTCGCATCTGAACTTATAGGATACTCCGGAATATCGGAAGTCTATAAAGAGGGCTTTATAACTTACACTGAAGAAAGCAAAGAAAATCGCCTCAAAGTTTCTGAGGAAACTATAAAAAAATACGGTGTCGTAAGCGAAAATACGGCACGTGAAATGGCGTACGGCGTATCTTACGCATCCGGTACAGACATGGGAATAGGCGTTACGGGATATGCCGGGCCTTCGGGCGGAACTGAAGAAAATCCCGTCGGCACGGTATTTGCCTGCATTTATTATAAAAATAAATACTATCCGATGCATTTTTATTATAAAGCTCCCAGAAACACGGTACGTGAAAGATGCGTGAATATGATTTTAAATAACATGAGAGAATTGTTGGAAGATATTTGATAAAATAATAAAATAAATGTTATAATTATCCTAAGTAAAAATATTATATAACTTATATTTTACAGAACCTTTAAACTTATAACTCTATAAAAAATTCTTAAGTGAAAATCCGGAAACTTCATTTTCAAAAAATAAAATATTGATTTTCAATTTTTAAAGATACTTTAAGTGTACCTTTGACAAATATTTCTTTTGTTATAAAATGAACCTTGTAAAATGTAATCGAGGTGTTATGTAATGCGTGTATGGTTTACCAAAGATTATGCGGCTATGAGCCGTTTGGCGGCGAATATTATCTCAGCGGGAGTGGTGCTTAAAAATGATTCCGTACTGGGACTTTCAACCGGTTCAACTCCTGTCGGGATATATAAGGAACTGATAGAACGATATTCGGCAAAAGACGTCGACTTTTCAAAAGTTACGGTAATAAATCAAGACGAGTATATAGGATTACCTAAAGATTCGGATCAAAGCTATGCGTATTTTATGTACCATAATTTTTACAAAGGTGTGAACGTGGCTGAAAAAAACAGGCACATCCCGAACGGAGAGAATCTCGACATCGCCAAAGAATGTAAAAGATACGAAAAAGTCATAAGCGATGCGGGCGGGATAGATATGCTCCTCCTTGGAATAGGTTCGGACGGACACATTGCGTTCAATGAACCGGGAGAAATTTTTAAAAAATACGTACACGCCGAAGACTTAAACGAAAACACCATAGAAGCGAACTCCAGATTTTTCGACAGCCTCTCCGATGTACCGAAAAGAGCATACACCATAGGTATAAAAAACATTATGGATTCCCGCAGAATTGTTTTGGCGGTAAACGGTGAACACAAGGCGGAAATACTCTCCAAAGCCGTTTTGGGTTCAATCACGCCGCAAGTTCCGGCATCTATACTGCAGCTTCACCCGAATGTCGACGTGGTAGCCGACGAAAAGGCGCTCAAAAAAATAATTGAGCTGTCTCCTGATATAATAAGTAATTTGAATAAAATTTGATTTATGGGAAGAAAATTCTATGTCGGATATACTTTTATTTACAATATTATCATATTTTTTAATGGAAATATCTCACACGGATATTTTAAACATACTGAAAACTATAAGTGAAAATCCTGCGGAATATATTATCGGCTTTTTATTTCTATTCTGCCTCTATCTTCTGTTTTCGCTCATTTTTTCAAAAAAAAGAGGATTTGTTTTTATAGGAATATACACTTTTATATTCTCAATTGCCAACTACATGACCTCCACGGTAAACGATAAATTTTTTTCGTTTAGAGACGTGGCGCTCTTAGGCGGCAAAAGCAACGTATTTGTAATGTTTATCCCGATTTTTCTAAAACCCGTGTATCTTGCCTATATATTCTCCACGGTCGTATTTTTGATAATATGCGTGCGTTATTCCAAACATATTGAAACGAATTTCAATTTTATAAAAACTAAATCTCTGTACGAACTTTTATGCGCCCTCTCTTTGTCGTTTCTTATAATTTCTCCGCAAATTATACCCGATGCGGAACATTTTTTTATCTCCGCCACTTTAAACGACTTTAAAATAAGCCACATTTTCTCTGAAGAAGGCGTTATACAAAATCAATTTCTGCATATCGAAAAAAATGGAAACTTGGAAAATTTACTTGGAGAAGAACACAAAAATGCAGATGTGGTGATAATTCAAAGTGAAACATTTTTTAATCCCGAAATCCTCCGTGACACGAAGTACGATACGGACGTAACAAAAAATTTCAAAAAATATCAATCTCAAGGACTTTCGGGGCGTGTATTTGTACCGGTGCTGGGCGGCCTTACGTGTAACTCCGAATTTGAATTTTTGACGGGAATGCGCATAAGCAAACTTCAGCATATGGATGTACCGTATGAAATGATGGATTATCATAATATAGAGGCTCTGCCTAAAGACTTTGTAAATTCCGGATATTCAGCCATAGCCGTACACGGCTATGAAAGAAACTTTTTTAATCGTGACAAAGTTTATCCGGTGCTGGGTATACAAAAATTCATAGCACAGGACGATTTTAACTCACCGACAAATTATGGCCCTTGGACAAGCGATGAAGACGTGTTCAACAAAATACTCGAAGAACTGGACGGCAAAGGCAACAAATTTATCTTCACGGTAACGGTGCAAAACCACGGCCCGTTTGAAATATCCGAAGGAAATCCCATAAACGTAACCGGGATATCCGATGCGGACAGAGAATCGTTCACAAATTATCTTAACGGCTTAAAAATATCCGACGACGCACTGGAAAACTTTATGCAGGCGCTCTCAAAAAGGCAAAAAGAAACGATAGTCTGCTTTTACGGTGACCATATAATAGGAAAACAACATCGTTCGATAATGAACGACAGTTATTTTAAAGAAGATATCAACCGAAGATACATGACCGACTATTTTTTGTGGAGCAGCAAAGGCACAATCCCCTCAAATAAACGTAATATCTCAATACTCACCTTGGGTAGACTCACCAAAGCCTGCGTACTTCCCCTAACCTACTACGACAATTTTGTCATGCAAACATTCGACAATGAAAAAACTTATTTTGGAGAAATAACTCCGAAAGAAAAAGAAAACGCCTATAAAACGGTAATCAACCGTATGATGAAAGACGGCGTCCTCTACCCCGAAATTTATGAAAACATGGATAGAAAATAATAAAAAATCCGTTAAAACTTTTATACCAAGTTGCATAATAAATTACAGTATCAGTTTTCATTTTAGAATCTTCTGTAATACAATCGTACGCTAAATCATGATTAAATATGCGTGCTACATTTTTTAAAAGCAAATAAGTATAGAAATACAATTTTAAAAATAAAACATTGCATTTACAATGTATTTAACTCAAAATTTTCTGATTGTATGGATTTGAAATAAAAAATGC
>CAMYCP010000072.1 GCA_947254385.1 uncultured Filifactor sp.
TAAAAAAATTGGTATCTTTTATGGAAAAATGCTATAATAAAGACGCTATATAAGAAAAAATCCGATATTGGATATAAAAAAAAGACAGGAGTTGTATTTTTATGAGTAAAAAGAAAATTATCACGGTGCTTATGTTGATTTTTGTAATTTTATTAGCTGGATGCACAAAATCGGTTAATGAAAATGTTTTGATTAAAGTCGACGACAAAATTATAGATGCCGACTCTTACATCAAGACGATGGCGCTTTTTGAGCCGTCGTACGAAATGCAGTTCGGTAAAGGCGTGTGGGATGCCGAGCTTCAACCCGGTGAAACTTTCAGACAGAGATTTCAAGCCGATGTGTTGGACAGGATGCTTAAAGACACCTTAATGCTGAAAGCCGCAAACAAAGACGGTATAGTCGTGTCGGATGATGAAGTGAACAAGAATTTCAAACAGTATAAAGACGCCATAGCGTCTCAACCGGATGTTTCCAAAGCGATGGAAGAAAAGGACGTAAATGATGATTTCATAAAAGAAGTCATAAAAAAAGACATGATAGTCAATGCTTATATCGACAAACTTTCCGCAAACTATACCGCAACCGATGCCGACGCTGAAAAATACTACAACGAAAACAAAGACAAATTCACTACAAATACGTGTAAAGCCTCACATATACTCTTCAGCACGATAAACGACAAAAACGAACCGTTGCCTGAAGAAGAAACTGCAAAAAAAGAAAAACTTGCAAGAGAAGTTTTAAAACGTGTACAAAACGGCGAAGACTTTGCGGCGCTCGCTAAACAATATTCGGACGATTCGGCTAATAAAGATCAGGGCGGAGATCTTGGATATTTTGACGAACACACTATGGTTAAACCGTTTTCCGATGCGGCGTTTGCGATGCAACCCGGTGAAATATCCAAAGACCTTGTAAGAACGGATTTTGGCTTTCATATAATCAAGGTTGAAGACAGAAAGAGCGAAGTACAAAAATTTGAAGACGTTAAAGAAACCATAAAATCAAATTTACAATATGAAAAAGTCGAAAAGACCGTAAACGATTTGGAAAAAAATGCTAAAATAGAACGTTATGACGAAAATATCAAAAAAGCTCAAGAACTTGCAATGCAAAAAATTAAATCCGAATCTGACGGTAAAGATGCGGCAAAACCTGATGAAAATAAAACGGAAACAAAATAACATAGAGTTTTTCAGATTACCAAGTGTCGGTAAACTTACACATATCTAAAAACTAATTCCTCAATATTCATCAAATCTACTCTAAAAAACTTTAGGATAGATTAAGGCAGTCAAAATTTCGGACAAACGGAAGAAGTGTTGTAACACATAATAAACAATTATTTTTCAATATTTATAAAATAAGAACCGTTACTTAAAAATATACGGTTCTTATTTTTTGAGGAGAATATGATGGCGCAAAAACAAAACGCAACTTTTATTAAAGGAGCGGCAATATTGGCGGTAGCAGGAATATTGGTCAAAATTTTAGGTGCAATATTTAAAATTCCGCTCGTTTCGCTTATAACTTCGGCAGGTATGGGCTATTACAGTTCGGCATATCCCGTGTACGTGATGCTGCTTGCAATATCCACATCGGGTTTTCCGATAGCCATATCCAAGATGATATCCGAACGTATAGCGGAGAATAAACAAAAAAATGCGGAAGATGTTTTTAAAATAATACTGCCTTTCATGGTATTTTTAGGTGCATTTATTTCTATAGCCGTATATTTATCTGCAAATTACATTGCAACGTCATTTTTGCACAATCCGAAAGCCGCTCACTCTTTAAAAGCACTCTCCGCGGCGCTTTTACTTGTCCCGATAATGTCGGCGTACAGAGGATATTTTCAAGGGAAAAACTACATGTTGCCGTCCGCTTTATCGCAAATTTTTGAACAACTCGGAAGGGTGATTGTAGGACTTGCTTTGGCGTATGTAATGGTATCCTCGGGACTTGAGTACGGTGCGGCGGGAGCATCGTTCGGTGCGGCCGCCGGAGCTTTTTTAGGACTTTTAACGGTATTTGTGTTTTACAGGAAAAGTTTTAAAAAAATAAAATCTGAAACTGATAAGGCGGACTATAAAAAAGAAAAACCGTCAAAAGTCTTAAACGAACTCATGGCGCTTTCAATTCCGATAATTGTCGGAGCGCTTGTAAAACCGATAATGGACTTGATAGACGCAAGCATGGTCATAAAACTCCTAATGAAAATCGGATACGGCGAAATAGATGCAAATTCCATGTTCGGACAACTCAGCGGCATGGCGACGACAATGGTGAATTTACCCTCGATAGTAATTTCAGCTATAGCCATGAGCATAGTGCCCGTCATCTCTTTTTCCTATGCCAAATCCGACATTGAAACGGCTCAAAATAATGCGGTTTTGGGCATACGTACCGCCATACTGATAGGACTTCCTGCAGGAATAGGGATGATGTCAATGTCTACACCTATAATGCATCTTCTTTTTCCGAAAGAAAATGCCGTGACCGCCGGAGCAATACTTTTTATTGCCGCGTCCGGAATAGTATTTTTAAGTTTGATACAAATACTTACGGCAATTTTGCAGGCGGTAGATAAAGTTTATTTGCCGGTTATAAATTTGATGTGTGGAGTAATTTTAAAAATTGTATTAAATTCGATTTTAATAAACGACGCCTTAAATGTAAAGGGTGCCGCCATAGCGACCGTATGCGCATACATCGGGGCGGCGGCATTGGATTTATTTTTCGTTGTAAAAACATTAAAACTTAGTTTAAACATCGGACAGGTATTTGTAAAACCCCTTATTGCCTCACTTTTAACCGGTGTATCCGCTTATTTTACTTACAACATAATTTTCAAACTTATAAAACCATCTCTTGCCACATTAATTTCAATAGCGGTCGGCGGAGCGGTTTATCTTGTAGCGGTATTTTCTCTTAAAATAATAAGTAAAGAAGAAATAAAAATGATAAAAAAATAAAATAAGGAGTAAAATTTTAAAAAAATAAAAATGCTGAATTTCAACGTTTTGTTTTGTTGAATTCAGCATTTTTTAGAAGTTATAAGGCACCGTCGATTGTTTTTCGTGACTTTTAATTTTATAAATCATATTGTATTAATCAGGACATATTTGTTATTATACTCTTATTATGAAAGGGGAGATAAATTATGGATACGGAAAATAGGCGAAAGCAAATTTTTTTAATGTTAAAAAATGCCGTTTCGCCCATAAGCGGGGCGGAGATTGCAAACAGGTTTTCGGTTTCGAGGCAGGTTATAGTTCAGGATATAGCAATTTTGCGTGCTGAAAACAAAGACATAATCTCAACTTACAGGGGATATATGTTATATCGCAGGAACAAGGCATTTCGCCGTACTTTTGAAGTAAAGCACGGACGTGGTGATATGTTTGAAGAACTTGCAACCATCGTAGATTGCGGCGGAGAAGTTTTAGATGCCGTAATAGAACACGAAGTGTACGGTTCTGTAAGTGTTGAATTACATATAAACAGCAGGAGTGACATTGAAGAGTTCATAGAAAAAATGGACAGGTACGGCGCACAACCTTTAACCGCATTGACGGACGGGCATCATTTTCATACTGTGGAATGTGATGATGAAAAAAAACTCGATTTGATTGAACAAAAACTTGCTCAAAAAGGATATTTGGTGAGATAAAAATGAAAAATTTTTTTATATCCGAAAACGGACAAATGTCGGAAACCGCCGTAACCTTGTTTTTTATAACATTGTCCGGCGGACTGCAGGACGCATACACGTACATAATAAGAGGAGGCACTTTTGCCAACGCTCAAACCGGCAATATCGTGCTGATGAGTGACAAACTGTTTACGGGAAACGTTACGGGCGCACTCAAATATTGTGTACCCGTGACGGCTTTTGCATTTGGAATATTCGTATCTTCACTTATCAGATACAACTTTAAACAAAATAAAATTATACACTGGAGACAGATAATTTTACTTATAGAGATTGTAATATTGTTTTTAGTTGCATTTATTCCTCAAAATTTGAACAATTTGGCGAATGCCGCCGTATCGTTTGCCTGTGCCATGCAGGTTGAGACATTTCAAAAAATAAACACACATTCTTTTGCCAGCACCATGTGTATAGGAAATTTAAAAAGCGGTGTTGAGGCGATGAGTATGTACATTTGCACCAAAAATAAAGATTATTTTGAGAAAGCCGAGCATTATATTTTTATAATACTGTCTTTTGCCTTGGGAGCGGGACTTGGAAGTTTCTTTTCTTTTTTGAAGGAAAAGCTGATTATTTTAAGTTGTGTACTCCTTGCCGTAAGTTTTTTCATAATGTTTATAGATAAAAAACAAAACAGTAGGTGAATTATTTATGCAAAATTCTTTTTTACGCAAGCCTTGGCTCTTATTATTATAATTTTATTATGCATAGCCGTTTGTACGTCA
This sequence comes from uncultured Filifactor sp., assembly GCA_947254385.1. Taxonomy (GTDB): domain Bacteria; phylum Bacillota; class Clostridia; order Peptostreptococcales; family Filifactoraceae; genus CAMYCP01. The sequence continues at coordinate 4,444 of CAMYCP010000072.1, forward strand.
TTTTTGAAATAGCAAATATAAAAACCGCATTATAGAAAAATTAAATAATTTACGGAATTATTCAATTTGAGATCTGGATAGTTACAGTTTTTAGAGATGTAATAATTTATGCAGTCTTTAAACTATTGCATAGGAGAGTGCGGTCATTATAATTCCTGCCGTCATGTTGCCGAAAAATATCGCAAGCACGGCATTTTTAAGACGAAGATTCAGCATGGATGCTATCATTGAGCCGGTATATGCTCCCGTCATCGGTAGCGGTATTGCAACGAACAGAAACAAACCCAAAAACGTTGCGGATTTTAACGACTTGGAACGTTTTTTAACATGATTGTGCAAAAAATCGGTGAGTTTTGAAAATATTTGTTTTTCTTTCATGCGTGTCAATATTTTTTGAAAGAAAGCTACCAAAAACGGCGCCGGCAAAGTAGAGCCCAGTACCGCCAGAATATAAGTCATCCAGGGCGACATTCCCAAAACTCTTCCCAAAGGAATCGCACCTCTAAGTTCGACGGCAGGCACAGCGGACATTATAAGAACCTGCGCCTCTTTGCTCAAAGAAAAAAGCGGGCTTAAAGTTTCCATATTCTTCCTTTCCATGTAATAATTATTTTACTTTGGATAAAATCCAAAAACTATGTTCTTAAAAAAATATTTACTTTACAATGTATTTAACTCGATTTCTATCAGTTTAAGGCTGATACAAATAAAATAAACCGACATTCTACCACACATTATATCAGAATATCGGTTTATTGTGAATTGTATGTCGTATAAAATTGCCGTGTTCTTATTGCATTAACAAAAGTTATATCGTCTATTACAAAAACCTGTTTTTTTCCTTTAATTCGTCGTTTAAATCGGGCGACATTATATATTTGGAAAATTTAGTGAATAATATTAGTAACTATAAATTGTTTGTCGGTTTTATGCCCTTTTACGTGTATTTCATCGTTTAATTTTATAAACGGAAGAGTATTGTCGGTTTTGACCGAGATTATATAAATTGTGTCGTCTTCCTCGGATGTTATAAAATAATGCGTATTTCCGTCCACTACGGCGCTTTGTATTTCTTTTACGGTAAATTCGGCGGTGTCGCTTGACGGTGTATCTTCAGACATTTTAAGATATGAGTTTTTATAATTTGCGACCGTTTGTTCTACAGTGCTTGCAACAGCTGCATTTTGATAATTCTGCGCGTCCACTAAGGCAAACATCTTGGTAAGTTCGGCGTTGTCTTTAAGTGCCATGAAATAGGTCGGTCTGCCGTTTAAGTTTATTAGTATCGGAAACGTCGCCTTGTATCCTTTTTCCTGCACGGCACCTGCCGCCGAATCCATTACTGAAAATTCCGCTGCGGAAGATACGGGATAAAATTTAGTTTCTTTAGTCCTCAAATTGCAAAATATAAAGCCTATGTTGGATTCATCCGAAAGTACGGATGTTATGCCGGTATATAAAATTATATCTTTGCCGATGCTCAAATAATTGTACCCCTTCGTAGGAGCGGTTACACCTTCCTGAGCTAGTACGGAATTTAAAAAACCTTTTTGATATTTGCCGTGATCCGTGAGTTGTTTAATTATCATTTCAGCGGGATAAACTCTGTCTATCCACGCCGGAGCGTCATTTGCACTATAAAGCGTACACTTGCCGTCTATCGCATCCACGGTTATGACTTCTTTTACGTCCATTCCCTCAAAAAAACCGATTGTAGGTTTTATTACCGAGGCTACATAGTAGGGACGATTTTCGTCATCTATCTCAAAATTTATTTCACCTATTATTTTGGTCGGATAATTAAATCTTATGTGTCTTACTATATTTCTGCCGAACTTGTCACTTGCCGAATATTTGATGTTGCCGGGAGGTTTCACCAAAGAGGCGTTTTGATTGGTCATATCTATGGAGATATAATAGGGAATACCTGATTTTACATTATTCAACCATTTTATAAATCCGGAATAATAAAGTGGAGTAACCCTTACAGGTTTACCTGAAATATTTATTTGCGAGTATGTTTCGTCTATGTCGTATTGACTTACCAAATTTCCCATTTCGCCCATCTTGCGTGCGCCGAGTTTTATTGCGGTAACCCTGTCTACAATCGGGAGCGTATTAAAATCCGCCTCCGGCACCTCCGAGATGAAATCACCGTCAGTTATCGTCAAAAGTTTGGCGTAATCTGCTGAACGAAATAGCGGAATTGAGA
>CAMYCP010000073.1 GCA_947254385.1 uncultured Filifactor sp.
GTTTTATAAAAAAATATGAATATAATGTTATGGTATCATATTTAAAATATACACCTTACGGCGATATGGGACTTAACCGTATTGATATGATAAATAAATGGTTTGCAGAAAGAGGAGAGAGGGATCTGAATTTAACGATATTTCGTATTGAAATATGGTTTGCGGTCTTTATAATAGCTCTTTTTATTAAAGATATGGGCTTATTTATAGTGAGTAAACGAGTAGAAAAAGCGAATGAAAAGATAGCTGAAAAATTAAGGCAAAAATCTGAGTTAAAGCACGAGATTTAAAAGAATATATCATGTACAAAGAGCTTTATTGTTTTTAAAAATTTTAAAAAATTATGAAAATTAAGACATATATTGTATCTACATTTTGTAGATATTCCATATGGTCCATATGCAGAAAATGAAAAACTGAATTTTTATGAGCATCTTAAAAAAACTCAATTAAAAAAATAAAATTAATTTTACAATATTTTTTTATTTTTTAGATGTTCCTGTATGTAAATAATTTTGGAGAAATTATGAAAAATAATATAAAAGAAAAAACTATAGATAGTAAGACCGTATATGACGGTAAAATTGTGAATTTAAGGATTGATACGGTTGAAGTTTCAAAAAAAGGTATTACAAAAAGAGAAATAATTTCTCATCCGGGCGGGGTTGCGTGTGTAGCCGTAAATGAAGAAGGTAAAATTCTGCTTGTAAGTCAATTTCGTAAAGCATTTGACTTAGATGTAACGGAAATTCCGGCAGGCAAGCTCGAAAAAGGTGAAAATCCAGACGATGCCATAGTTAGGGAAATTAAAGAAGAAACGGGATATGACCTTATAGATGTGGAAAAAAAGTTTATATATTATCCAAGTCCCGGATATACAAATGAAATAGGACATCTGTATTTCGGTAAAGCTGTAAACCGCGGGAAAACACATTTTGACACGTTTGAAGATATAGAACTTTTAGAAGTTACACTTGATAAGGCTTTGGATATGATAAAAAATGATGAAATACGAGATGCAAAAACGATTATGGGTATTTTATGCTATGCGTGTGAACAAAATAAAAAATTTTAATATGTATAGAAAGGTAAAATATGAGAACGGTCGATATAATTTTAAAGAAAAGAAACGGTAAAGAACTTACAGATAAGGAAATCAATTTTCTTATAAACGGATACGTAAAAGGAGATATACCGGATTACCAAATATCCGCTTTTTTGATGGCGGTTTGGTTCAATTCCATGACAGAAAGAGAAACTTTCGCTCTTACAGATGCTATGATAAAAAGCGGAGATGTAATGGATTTATCGTATATAAGCGGAACTAAAACCGATAAACACTCCACCGGCGGAGTAGGCGACAAAACTACGATAACATTGGCACCGCTTATAGCATCTTTCGGTATACCTGTCGCAAAACTTTCAGGCAGAGGTTTGGGACATACCGGCGGAACTCTGGACAAACTCGAATCAATACCAGGCTTTAGAGTGGATTTGTCCGAAAGTGAATTTATAGACAGCATAAAAACACACGGGATATCTATAAGCGGTCAAACTGCCGACATTGTCCCTGCCGACAAACTTTTATATGCGCTTAGAGACGTTACCGGAACGGTAGACAGTATTCCTCTTATCGCCTCAAGTATAATGAGCAAAAAAATTGCGTCGGGTGCTGATAAAATAATGCTCGACGTAAAAACCGGAGACGGTGCGTTTATGAAAACTGTTTTTGACGCTGAAACTTTAGCGCATGAAATGATAAAAATAGGGGAAAGTTTCGGGAAAGAAACCGTGGCGTATATAACCGACATGAATGAGCCTTTAGGCTATGCTGTCGGCAACTCTCTTGAAGTTATTGAGGCTATAGACACATTAAAAGGCAAAGGTCCTGAAGATTTTACAGAACTTTGCGTCACGCTTGCGGCGAGAGAACTTACATTATCCGGAATGTTTACCGAATTTTCGGATGCAAAAAAATCTGTTGAAAATGCACTCAAAACTTCAGCAGGAATACCGAAACTTAGAGAATTAATAAAAGCTCAGGGAGGAAATAGCGATGTTATAGAAGATTATTCTCTTCTTCCGACAGGCAAAAATACTAAAGACTATGTTGCCGAAAATAGCGGCTATGTATCAAAAATTAAAGCTGAAAATATCGGGATTGCGGCAATGAAACTCGGAGCGGGCAGAGCGTCGAAAGAAGACAAAATCGACTTGGGAGCAGGTATTAAACTGAAAGTTAAAACAGGGGATTACGTAAATAAAGGCGAAACATTGTGCAGACTTTATTTTTCCGATGTAAATCCTAAAGATGCCGAAGAAACTTTGTCAGAGTCATTTGTAATCTCTGATGAAAAACCTGCAAAAAGACAACTCATATATAATTTTTTGGATAAAAGCAACAGATAGGAAAGCATATGAAAAAAATATCAATTACATTATTTTTATGTGTATTAATTGTATTATCTACAGGCTGCAGTAAAGTGAACAATATCGACCCGGTAGATCCTACATCTGAAACCGATGTTTTGATTGAAATTCCTAAAGGGACAACACTTTCCGGCGCAGCGGATATACTAAAAAATCAAAATCTTATAAATAGCAAAATATCGTATATCCATTATGCTAAAAAAAATAATTTGACTAATATTAAAGCCGGCAGATACAAATTAAAACAAGCTATGAGTACACCGGAAATTCTTGAAACTATGGTTTCAGGTAAAACATATGAAGGAGAAAAAATAATTATACCGGAAGGTTTTACACTCGAAAAAATTGCCGCAAGGCTTGAAAAAAACGGTATTGTTTCATCAGACAGCTTTATGAAAGAATCTTTCACCCCTGAAAAATATATAACGCAATATGATTTTTTAAAAGATTTTAAACAGGAGAACCTCGAAGGTTACATTACTCCCGACACATATTATTTTGATAAAAACAGCAGTGCGGAAATTGTAATACAAAAATTTTTAAATCAATTTCAGAAAAATTATGATGACAATATTGCATTTGAAATGAAAAATACTTCCATGAGTCTGCCGGATATAATAATATTGGCATCTGTAATAGAAAAAGAAACGTCAAATCAAAATTCCCGTGCCTTGGTGTCGTCCGTATTTCATAACCGACTTAAAAAAGGAATGCGTTTACAGTCGGACGCTACTGTACAATACGCAATAAAAGAACGTAAAGATCGTGTTTATTACAAAGATATTAAAATTGAAAGCCCGTACAATACTTATAAAGTTGACGGCTTACCGGCGGGTGCGATATGTAATCCGGGGACGGATTCCATAATTGCGGCAATAAATCCCGCAGAAAGCAACTATCTGTTTTTTTTGACTAAAAATGACGGATCTAATGAAGATGTTTTTGCTGAAACTTATGAAGAACATCTACAAAATAAAAATAAATATCTCAAATATTGATTAGGAGTGCAACTTGGAAAATAATGAGCAGAATGTTCACGAATATATAGCTGATTTAATACCCGAAAGTAAGACTATTTTTAAAGAAATGGAGGAATATGCAAAAAAAAATCATATTCCCATAATTTCTTCCGAAAGTCTGCAATTTTTAAAAATACTTCTTTTGATAAAGCATCCCGTGAATATATTAGAAATAGGCACGGCTATAGGATATTCAGCACTTAATTTTTGTGACATTTTGAATGGCAAATGTTTTATAGACACGGTCGAAATCAATGAAAAGCGTCATAAAGACGCTGAAATGTTCATATCCGAAACACCGTATAAAGATAACATAAAACTTCATTTAAGTGATATTTCGGATTTTGAAACAGAAAAAGAAAAAAAGTATGATTTTATTTTTTTAGATGCCGCCAAAGGGCAATATAAAAAATTGTATCAAAAGTTTTTCGATAATCTTTCGGTTGGAGGTATATTTATAACCGACAACGTGTTTTTTCATGGAGATACGATTCAAAAATCACAATTAGATGTAAAACGTCGCAATCGAACTATTTATAGAAGATTAAACGAGTATTTGAAATTTCTTATGATTCCGGATTATACTCAAAAAACTGCAATTTTAGACATAGGTGACGGCTTGACCGTTACAATAAAAACAAGTGAAAGGTATATTTATGAGGAAAATTGAATTATTATCTCCTGCCGGAGACTTAAACAAACTTAAAGCAGCCATTTCATACGGTGCGGATGCCGTGTATATAGGAGGCTCTAAATTCGGTTTACGTGCATCATCAAAAAATTTTGACTTTGAAGAAATAAGAGAAGGACTTGAATTTGCTCACACAAGAGGGAAAAAGGTATATGTGACGTGCAATATAATTCCGCATAACGATGACCTTAACGGTTTGGAAGAATATATAACCGAACTTTATAACTTAGGAGTGGATGCACTAATAGTTTCAGATGCAGGTGTTTTCATGACGGCAAAAAAGACTTGTCCCGATTTGGAACTTCATATAAGTACACAATCCGGCAACACAAATTATGCAAATGCAATATTCTGGCATGAAATGGGAGCGAAAAGAATAGTACTTGCAAGAGAATTATCATTTGATGAAATTAAAGAGATAAGGGAAAAAATTCCGTCCGACATGGAAATTGAATCCTTTGTACATGGCGCAATGTGTATCTCATATTCCGGCAGATGTCTTATGAGCAGCTACATGACACATAGAGATGCCAACCGTGGAGAATGTGCTCATCCGTGCCGTTGGAAATATGCACTTGTTGAAGAAAATCGTCCGGGTGAGTATTTTCCTATAGAAGAGGATGAACGCGGAACATACTTTTTTAATTCTAAAGATTTATGTATGATAGAATATATCCCCGAGCTTGTTAAATCCGGAATTACAAGTTTAAAAATAGAAGGCCGTGTAAAATCGGAATATTATGTGGCGACCGTTACACGTGCATATAGAAAAGCGCTGGACAGCTATATTAAAGATCCGGCTAACTATGTATTTAATCCTGAATGGCTTGACGAACTTAAAAAGGTTAGTCATAGACATTTTACAACGGGTTTTTATAATGACAAACCTGATGAAAAATCACAAAATTATGAAACCGGATCTTATGTAAGAGAATATGATTTTGTAGGTGTTATAGAAGGATATGACTGCGAAAAAAAAATAGCGTACGTGCAAGTGAGAAATAAACTCCAAGTAGGTGATGAAATAGAAATAATGCGTCCGTTGAAAGACAACGAATGTGTAAAAATAAGTGAAATCATATCACAAGACGGTGAAAATATACAAGCCGCACCTACTCCTATGCAAATTGTAGGTATACCTATGAATAAAGTTGATAAAGGTGATTTTGTAAGAAAAAAACGTTAAGAAACTTAAAAAATTAAAAGGCGTTATCCTAAATTTTAGGATAACGCCTTAAATGGTCGGAGTGACAGGACTTGAACCTGCGACCTTTCGGTCCCGAACCGAACGCACTACCAAACTGTGCCACACCCCGAATGATGTTATTCTACTATAACGTAAACAAAATTGCAATAATATTTTTAAAATTTTTTAAGTTGCTTGGAAAACAGGAAGACAATGACTTGTACGGTTTAATTACAGTAAATTTATTTGTACAAATTTAAAAATACAAATCATACTTAAACGATAACCATTTTTTATCTTTAAGGAGTTTATTATATATCGTAAAATAAACTGATTTTTATTTTTCCGCAATGTTGTATTTTTACTTTTAAGCACATATTATCGATTATTTTTCAGTTCCGGATGAATCTGAAAATTTTTTTTATTTAGTAAGTTACAAGAACCTTAAATTTCATTCGTCATCGTATTCCGGTTCGTAAAAATCTTCTTCATAGTCATATTCAAAATTTTTATAATTATTCTTAAAATATTTATCACTTTTTCTAGGGTGTTTCATTTTATAGTCTTTCTTTATTTCGTTTATTTCTTCATCTATCATATTGTCAAATTGTTGTTTTTTAGCTTTTTTATAACGTTTTTCAAGACGCTTTTCTTTTTGAACTTCATGTGATATTGAATTATCCATATCCTTCATTGAAAAAATCCTTTCTTTAATTAAACAATACGTACACTTATTTTAAAAATTGAAAAAATTTAAATTCCACTTTTGACAGTGAATTTCTAAAATAACCGCTTTTTATTTTCTCACGTTCATGAAATTATTTCATTTCGTGAACATTATTAAAAAAATCAGTTAAAACATATTATGCTCTACAAGTTCTTTATATATTTGATTTAACAATACATACAATCGTTGTACACCGTTTTCCAGTCTATAATAGTGCACTATATAAAACATTTCAACCGTAGCGAGCATTATGAACAAAAATACGGTTATTGCGTTAAAAAATATTATGGCACATGCGTAAGATAAAAATAACATCAACGCAAAAAACATAGTTACCATAAGATGCACGATTCTTTCATGACTTATCCACTTAACTTGAATTTTACCATATTCATAAAGTTCTTTGGAATATGTTTTTTTATCAATTGCATTTTTAAGTATTTTTTCCTGTCCAAGCAGATATTTATACACTTTGATTCACCCGAATATAAAAAGTTCAATACGGTTTATATTTCAGTTTATTTTATATCAATTTATGTAAGATGTAAATATAATTATAGCCGGGATAAATATTTATTCAAATAAAATTTTTGATTGTGACG